>CAXBAL010000100.1:0-7586 GCA_963973475.1 uncultured Micavibrio sp. | reverse complement strand
TCGAAAGATTTAAAGAGGCGCGGCTGGAAATTTGTCGGTCCGACCACATGTTATTCTTTTATGCAGGCCATGGGTTTGCTGAACGACCATATAAAAGGATGTGATTTCGAATGAAGTATTTACTTACTGTTATAGCCATTATCGCGTTTGTTATGCCGCAAGGTGTACGTGCGCAACATACCTATAAATCCGATCTGTATGAATTTAATTTGGTAGAGTTGGGCGCGGAGCTGAATTACCCGTGGGGTATGGATTTTACGCCAGACGGTAGCGCTTTGTTGGTCACGGAAAAATCCGGGCAGCTTTATTTGTATGACACGCAAAGCTGGGAGCGGCGCGAGATTACAGGTTTGCCGGAGATTGCCGAGATCGGTCAGGGCGGATTGCTGGATGTCCTCGTGCATCCCGATTTTAACGATAATCAGGTGATTTACCTGTCCCACGCCGCGCGGGATGATCGCGGTTACGGAACTGAAGTTGTACGCGCGCGGATTGATGGAGATAGCCTTACAGACGTACAGACGATATTTGCGGCCTTGCCGAAGGTGCGCGGGCGCACGTATTTTGGATCGCGGCTATTATGGGGGCCGGATGATAAGCTGTATATCACACTGGGTGAGCGCGGCCAGATGGAAGAAGCGCAGCAGCCGATCAATCATCTGGGCAGCACCATTCGCATCAATGAAGATGGCAGCGTGCCTGAGGATAATCCGTTTGTAGGTCACGAGCGCTACCGCCCCGAGATATTTACGTACGGCAATAGAAACGTACAGGGCATTATTTTACATCCCGAGCGGGGTGAGGTCTGGATTCACGAGCACGGCCCCAAAGGCGGGGACGAGATAAATATTCTGGAGGCGGGCGCGAATTATGGCTGGCCGGAAGTGACGTACGGCATTGATTATAGCGGGTTTGAAATTACCGACCAGACATCAGCGCCCGGTATGAAATCACCGATTTTGCATTGGACGCCCTCTATCGCGCCAAGCGGCATGAGTTATTATGACGGTGATAAATTCCAGAAATGGCAGGGTGATATCTTTGTCGGCGCGCTGGTAGAGAAGCATTTGCGCCGCGTTTCGCTCAGCGGGGATAAAATCGTTGGACAAGAAGTGATGCTGGATGATCTGGGCGAGCGCATCCGCGATGTGGCCACGGGGCCGGATGGCTATATCTATCTGCTGCTGGATAAATCGGGCGCGGCGCTGATGCGGTTGGAACCAAAAGGTTAGAATTTGGTTAGAACTTGGTGTAAGCTAAGCCGCATATGCGATGAAATTTTTAAGGAATAGATTATGAGTGAAGATTTAAGCCCTTCGGCCAGTGCGATTGCCGATGCCACCCGCAGCCGCGCCAAATTCTCCAATCATGGGAAGTCCTTGGGCGCAGCCGGTTATAAAGAAGCCAGCCACCATCCTGAAAATTGCGAGTTTTTGAGCGAGCCGGGCGGCCATATTGCCGTTAATCCCGGCAAAAACGGTTTTGAGAATATTTTGATTGGTGTGGCATGGGATAACATGCATGTCCAAGAATCCGGTTTCATCGGTAAAATGTTTAAAAAAATGCGCAAGGTTGGTGTTGATCTGGATATTGGTTGTTTGTACGAAATGCAGGACGGCACGCGCGGCGCAATTCAGGCCTTTGGCGAAAAATTCGGCGAGTACGATAAGCCGCCCTTTATTTCCCTGTCCGGTGATGATCGTACAGGCGATGCCGATGGTCATGATGAATTTATTTTGGTCAATGGCGAGCACTGGAAAGATATCAAACGCATTCTGGTTTATATTTATATCTATGAAGGCGCGGCGCGCTGGAGCCAGATCAAGCCGCAATTGGTCGTCGATGTTCCGGGCGAGAATGATCTTTATGTGACTTTGGGCGCGCACAACGATGCGTTGGATTTATGCGCAGTTGGCGGGTTAGAGAATGTTCGCGGCGGTATCAAGCTGACCAATTACACCGAATACTTCCCCGGTCACCTCGAGATGGACCGTGCTTTTGGATATGGTTTGGAGTGGGGCGAGGGGCATAAATCCTAAAGCTTTCAAGCATAATTTATACAGTCATAATCAATGAATAATATTTGTATTTGTGAATCGGGCGTTACGAAGTTAGACTGTAGCGGTTGTGCTTTCGCATAATCGTATACAAATTCCCGGGGACTTTTACTGCATATGGATCTTAGCACTGTTGAATTGTTTGTTTTGGCTATGGGGGCTATGGGACTTGGAATTCTGCTCCTGATTAAAGGCGGTGACTGGACGGTTGATTCGGCAGTATATATAGCTACACGGTTTGGTATCTCCCCTCTGGTTGTTGGTTTTACAATTGTAGCTATCGGCACGTCCTTGCCGGAATTTGTTGTCTCTATGGTCGCTAATTTTCAGGGATCTGGTGGCATCGCCATTGGAAATGTGCTCGGCTCCAACATTGCGAATATTTTGATGGTCATCGGTTTGACCGGGTTCTTTGTGACATTGCAAACCCATGCACAAGGCGTGATTAAAGACCTTGTCTTTATGTTGATTGCAACGGGAATTATGACGTTTCTGTTACTTCAAGAAGGTGATATCGGCCGCGTTGCGGGTTTGGGGATGGTTATTTTGTTGCTGTCCTATATTTTCCTGCAGTATAAAATGTCGCTGCGCGGGGAAATTCCAGCCGAGAATGAGGAGCCGGAGGAATCAAGCTTCACACATCCTTGGCAGCCTTATTTGTTTTTGCTGTTGGGGTTGATTGCCGTTGCCGGCGGCGCCGAATTTCTGGTGCGTGGAGCCAAGGTGAGCGCACGTCTTCTGGAGGTTCCTGAAGCCGTTATTGCGCTGAGTATTATTGCTTTCGGAACATCCCTTCCGGAGCTATCGACCTGTATTATTGCGGCTCGTAAAGGGTTTAGCGAGATTGTGCTTGGTAATATTATCGGATCGAATGTCTTTAATATTTTGATGATTATCGGTTTAACCGCGATCATAAAGCCGATTGCCGAGAATAGCTATGAGCAGCAGCTGGTTGATTTTGATATCTGGGTCGTTGTTGCGGTCAGTGTCATATTTAGTTTGATATTGATATTCTATAATAAAATTACGCGGCCGATCGGAATTGTGTTTATGGCGCTGTACGCGCTTTACAATATTTATCTTTATACGATGTGAATTTGACGTGATATAATTACCAGTATGAGATTATTTTTTCAGGAAATACGAGAGTTTTATTAAATGCCCGATGATATTTTTGATACGCGTTACGAAGACAAGGAAGTCGAAATTGATGATGGTTTTGTAACGGTTGGCGATGACGTCAATTTGCTTGAAAAGGACCCGTCGCTGCATAAAGTCAAAATTGGCATGGGTTGGGAAATCAATACTTTTGACGGCGAGGCCGTTGATATGGATGTAAGCCTGTTTTTATTGGATAAAAACAATGAAACCCGCGTTGATGAGGATTTTGTTTTTTACAATAATATGATGGCCCTGGACGGAGCAGTGAAACTTCATGGCGATAGCCGTACCGGCGCCGGAGAAGGTGATGACGAGAGCATATCCGTCGATTTCCATGGTATACCGTTTGATATCGTACGGATTGCCATTTTTCTATCTATTTATCAAGGGATGGAAAAAGAGCAGGGTTTAAAGCTTTTAAGAAGCAGCTATGTCCGTCTTGTGAATGAAGAAAACGGCATAGAGTTATGCCGTTTTGATATATCAAAACTTGTAGAGGACCGCGAAGAAACAGGAATGATCGTAGGGTATATTGACCGCGAAGGACCGAAATGGCATTTCCGGCCGCAGGCTGAATTTCATGAAGATGGTCTCTTTACCTACGGAAAATCAAAGGGTCTGGTCATTATCCAGCAATAATGACGCTTCGTCATTCTTATTTTTTCATACCCATTAATGCGCCCGGATTGGCTTTGGGCGATTTACGGCCGATGCGGCCGCGTCTGCCGCCGCCCCACTGGCTGTCATCTTCCAGTTGGGATTTTATGAGTTCGTCAAAATCCGGCAATTCCCCCATTTGCAAGGCTTCGATAGCGGAACGAAAAAGGTCGCAGCCCTTTTCATCCCATTGCGGGAATTTATTGAAATATTGCTCGCCCTTGACCAACATGGATTTGGCTTCCCATTCGTCTTGCGTGGGTTTCAGGCGCATCAGCATAATTTGGCGGCGACCGTCGATGACGGGATTTTTGGGTTTAAAAGGAATAGGCAGGCCATCGGCGCCGATTTGCTCTTCGCCTTCTTCTTCCTCTTCTTCTTCAGGGGGCTCATCATAGAGTAGCTGAATTTCGGTTTCGATATCGGCATAACCCGGCCCCACACGTACTTCGGCGCTGCATGTGATGCCCATGTCTTCTTCATAATGCAGCCATGGTTGGGTTTCGTAGGGCGTAAGGACGCGGTCTACACCAAGCTTTTCCATGAGGTCTTCAATTGTGAATTTCATTGTTTATCAGTATACACAACTCGTTACGGGAAAACTATCTTATCAAAAACTGCGACTTCTGTAGCAAAATTTATTTGGCTTTTACAGAGACGCGTTTGCCTTCTGCAAATTCCAGCTGCATATCCTGTCCTGTGGAAAGAGCGTCAGGGCTGGTGATTGGCTTGTCATCCGCATCGCGTACAATTACATAGCCGCGTTTTAGGGTTTCTTCATATGATAAGGAAACCAGTAATCTCTCTGTACTGTCAAAATAAGCTTTCTTTTTCTCGATATTGTGGTGGAAAGCTTGATTGAGGCGGGCTTCCCAGTTGCCGAGTTTTTCTTGTTGGGATGTCCAGTTTGGAGGCTTCAAGGATTTGAATGTGCTGGTCAAGTGCTCGTATTTGCGTTCGGTCAGGCGCGCCCCTAGATTTACCAATTGGTCGCTCCAATTGTTCAGGCGCTGTGCTGATTGGTCGATCTTGTGGCGCGGATTTGTGATGCGGGCACTGATGCTTTGCAGGCTTGTATTTTTGGTTTGTACGAAGTTTTTGAAACTGGTCTCAAGCTTATGCGCTATGAAATCAACGCTTTGGATTTGTGTTTCCAGCAAGCGGGACGGATCGCCGAGGCGCGCGGCTTGGGCTTGGAGTTTATGGCCGCTCTCGCTCATAAGGCGGGTCAGGCCGTTTAAAAGGCGCTTTTCGTCATCCAGAATGCGCGCCATAAGATCACGGCGATGCGGCACGGCAACTTCGGCGGCGGCGGTCGGGGTCGGGGCGCGGTAATCGGCGGCGTAATCGGCCAGCGTGGTATCGGTTTCATGGCCAACCGCGGATATAATCGGCGTTTTGCAATTGGCGATAGCGCGGACAACAATTTCTTCATTAAAGGCCATCAGGTCTTCCAGTGAACCGCCGCCGCGCGCTACGATAATCAGATCGGGCTTGGCGATGACGCCGCCCTCTGGCAGGGCATCAAAGCCGTTAATGGCTCTGGCAACTTGTTCGGCGGCGCCTTGGCCTTGGACGAGGACAGGCCAGACGATGACATGGCGCGGAAAGCGGTCTTGCAAGCGGTGTAAAATATCACGGATAACCGCCCCTGTCGGCGATGTGACCACGCCGATAGTTTGCGGCACGAAAGGCAGGCGTTTTTTGCGCGTGTCGGCGAACAGGCCTTCGGCGGCGAGCTTTTTCTTACGCTCTTCCAGCATTTTTAAAAGCGCGCCTTCGCCCGCCAGCTCCATCGATTCGATCTTGATCTGGTATTTCGAGCTTTTGGGGTAGGAGGTGATTTGTCCGGTGACGATAACCTCCAGCCCCTCTTCGGGGCGTACAGAGAGCGTATTTAATACGCCTTTCCAACACACTGCGTCAATGACGGCCTGATCGTCTTTCAGGGTGGTGTAGAGATGGCCGGAGCCTGCAATGCTGACGCGGGAGAGTTCGCCGCGCACACGTACGCGTGCGTAATTTTCTTCAAGCGTACGTTTTAGGGAAATGGCGAGATCGCCAACACTGAACTCCGGCACGTTACTTTTGGGCGGTGCAGCGTCATTTGTCTGATTATTGTTTTTGAAATCGAATAAATCCGTCATAAACTCATCTTAAGATTCAAATATAATAAAACAATAGGGAATGATAGAAAATGACCGTTCTAGCCGATTATTTGTATGCCGATGAGCCGAAAATGGTGAATGAATTGCTGGGCGCAATTGATTGGAGCGATGAACGGGCGCGGCGGGTGCAGGAACGGGCGGTTGCACTGGTGGAAGAGTTACGCAAAACAAAGCGTAAGATGGGGGAGCTTGAGACGTTCATGCAGCAATACTCGCTCTCGACCCGCGAGGGGCTTGCGCTGATGTGTCTGGCCGAGGCGCTGCTCCGTATTCCCGACCACAAAACCGCTAATGATTTAATTAAGGATAAGGTGGCCGCGCAGAATTGGCTGTCCAATATCGGCGGCACGAAAGACTGGATGGTAAAGGCTGCGGGCTATGGGCTGATGATATCGGATAAGACCTTGAGTTCACTGGTTTCCAAGCTGGGTGAGCCTGTTATACGCGAGGCGATGGTGCAGGCGATGCGTATGATGGGGTCGCAATTTGTGCTGGGGCGCACGATTGAAGAGGCCATGAAACGCGCGCGCGAGTATCCGAAATATCGTATGTCCTATGATATGCTAGGGGAAGGGGCACGTACAGCGCAAGATGCCGCGCGGTATTTTAAATCGTATATGGATGCGATTGAATACCTTGGCAAAACTTATGACCCCGCCAAAGACGGAGCGCGCAAGCCCGGTATTTCGGTGAAGCTTTCGGCGCTGCATCCACGATACGAGGTTGCACAAGAAGAGTTTTGTGTTCCGTTCTTAACCAAAAAGCTGCTGGAGCTTTGCGAGATCGCCAAGCGCTATGATATGGCGCTGACTGTTGATGCTGAGGAATCGGAGCGGCTGGAAATTTCACTGGATATCATTGAGAGTGTGCTGGCAAATGACGTACTTAATGGCTGGGACGGTTTCGGGCTAGCAATTCAAGGGTATCAAAAACGCTGCCCGTTTCTCATTGATAGATTGGCTTCCGTGGCACGTGAATACGAACGTAAAATTCAGGTGCGTCTTGTGAAAGGGGCGTATTGGGATAGCGAGATTAAACATGCACAAGTTGAGGGGCTGGAGGGCTTTCCGGTTTATACCCGCAAGGTGAATACTGACCTTTCATATCTGACCTGTGCGCAGAAAATGCTGGCGAACGGGGATGTGTTTTTCCCGATGTTTGCCACACATAATGCGCATACAATTTGCGCCATTCTGGACATGGCCAAGGAGAGTGATACAGAGTACGAATTCCAGCGTTTGCACGGTATGGGTGAGGGTCTGTATGACATTATCCTGAAGAACAATGACGTACAGGCGACGGTGTACGCGCCTGTCGGGCCGCATTCGGATTTGCTGGCCTATTTGGTGCGGCGCTTGTTGGAGAACGGTGCCAATTCATCCTTTGTGAACAAGATTATGGATGAGAAATTGCCCGCCGCCGAGATCGTGCGCGATCCTGTGAATGATGCGCGCAGCCATAACAGCAAAATCCATGAGGGCATTCCGCTTCCGAAAGACATTTTTGCCCCGCGTAAGAATTCCAAAGGCATTGATTTGAATGA
>CAXBAL010000099.1:0-7620 GCA_963973475.1 uncultured Micavibrio sp. | reverse complement strand
CCTCGGACAAGACGCCGCGTTGGAACGCTTCAATGAAGATACCACGTTATCTGACAGTGGCGCGTCTCGGTGGTTATTATAAAATGAAATATTATAAAACGATTGAATATTTTGTGCCAATAACTCCCGATATAAGAAGCTATCTGCTTGAACAGGGTGTTGCGGCAGAGAATGCGATCTGCATCAATAATTTTGCCGAAACCGAAATTGCAGAAGAGCCAGCTTCCAGACAAGATGCCGGAATACCGGATGATGCAACGCTATTGTTCGGGTTGGGGAGACTTCATACTGCGAAGGCATTTGATACCTTGATTAAGGTTGTGGCTCGCATGGATGGAATATATCTCTGGATCGCAGGCGAAGGCCCAATGCGCGGCGAACTTGAGGCTTTAATTGAGAGCCTTGGTGTTCAGGATCGGGTGAAACTTTTGGGATGGCGCAATGATCGCGCGGCCTTGTTTCAGGCCAGCGATATCTGCGTGTTTTCATCTAGATACGAGCCTTTTGGTACTGTGTTTGTGCAAAGCTGGGCGCAAAAAACACCGCTTGTGACCACGCGCTCGGACGGGCCGCGGCAATTTGTGCGGGACGGCGAAGACGGCCTTGTGGTTGATATTGATGATGAGGTGCAAATGCAGTCCGCTATACAGTGCTTGCTGGATGATCCTGCGCTCGCTGCAAGGCTGGTGGAAAAAGGTTATCAGCGTTATCTGAATGGGTTTACCAAGGAAAAATCGGTGCAGGCCTATTTGGATTTTTATAAAGATATTCAAAGCCGTTCAAAATCTATGGCCTAGTATTTTTCTTATGTCTAAAATGTTGAAAAATTAACGAATTTATGGCATGATGCACTTAACTTGCATGGAAAATCGTTTTAGCGATTAAAAAATTATAATAAAATTTCCATGCAAAAACGGTAATATAATAATTGTGATCCTGTTTATGGTGTTTGTTATGAATACGGGTTACGTGTGATAGAGATAGCAAGGGTGTTGCCTTCATGGCGGATGAAGCCACAGTAAATACAGCCATTCAAACTATTCAAGGCGTTCTTGGACGCTATGTGCCCTCCTATGAAGGTGGACAAGATGGCGGGTTGGTCGCGGACCAGTTGCCCCAAGGGCTTTATGAACACATTGAAAATATGTCTTTCCTACTCTCGCGCCTTGATCCGGTGGCGCGGCAGTTAAACGCGCAAAATTTACGTATTGATGATGCCTATGATCCTGCGTTGGCCACGGCTTTGCAGGAATTTGCAGGCAGCCCTGCTTTCGAGGAATTTTCACAAGCAGTGGACGGTGGCGATCAAGTCGCCATAGCCGCCCTGTCACGGCAATATGATTTGCCCGCTTTTTTTGAACAAAACCCCGAAAACTTTATTAATTTCATCGAAAATGATCTGGATGGCTTCATTCAGGCTTTGGGCGTGTTGGAGGAAAGCGAGCTCTTGTTTGCGCCGCCTGTATCTGAAGAGCAAAGGCAATTGCAAGTCGAAACCTTGCCGGCCATGGAAGAGTTTTTGCGTAGCGAATTCGCCTATCATATAGAAAGCGCCACCGCGGTACGCCAGATTTTCGTGGATTTTCTGGAAGACAATACCAATGAAGCCGAAGAAATCAGCGCGCGTATGCAACTGAAAGCGCTAGACGACACTCTAGAAACACTTAACACTGGATTGGGGCATTTAGAAGACGCCGATTTTGATAATTTTGCCGATGATGAGGATGCGCGTCAGGCTCTTAGCTCTTATGTCCTTTTCCTGCAAAAGCATAGTCCGGTTACCGATTTTGCAGAGCATAGCGGTAGTTATACGCAAGGGTTTGAGGCCTATGTCGCGACCTTACTGGCCGCGCGCGCAGAGACAATGGAAGCGCTTAAAGGCAATGCGAGCCGTAATGCCAGAGAAGAGGTGGATTACCAAAATCTGACGCGCCTGAATAGCTTTCAAGACTTGATGGGTGATTTGATTGAAAGCGGGCTGTATCGGCAACCTGCCGGGGATCCGAATGTAGTTGCACCCGCTATGTTTCAGGCTCGCTCAATCGTTCAAGAAGCGATCAATACGATGGTGCGGGATAATTATGTTGAGCTTACACCAGACCCCGATGCTGTACAAAACGGAGAATTCGACATGCCGGCGCGTATGGCGCTGCAGGCTTTTGTTCTGGATTTGAAATTATTCACGCGCTATGACGGTGGGGGTTTGAGCGGAGTTTATAATGCCGATTTTGCCGCGCATCTTGCGATGGTTTTGGCCGATGAACCGTCTAGGCAGAATATTGCCGATCGCTATTTCAGAGGCGATCTGGCGGCGGCTGAAAATTTAAAGGCGGCGCTGGATACGTATTCGAATCCCCAAATCATACCTGATTTGCCGGATGTGCCGTCAAATATTGCACAAAACGCTCTTATAAACAGGCCGTCTTTAAAAGCGGTCGAAATTGATGTGCTGCAGGCAGTTATAGCGCGCACGCCCGAAAGTGAGCTGGCCGGTATTAATGCGCTGGTTGCGACCTTGAGCGGGTATGGTCTGGAAGATATTATGTATCTAAATGATGACCGCGAAGAATCGGGGCGTTTGGCGCGCATAACGGAAAATGCCGGGCAGCCCAGAGCGCAAGCTTTGGGAGATTTATTCGAAATTGTGTTTGAAGAATCGCAAGCGGCATTAGAACGCGAAGGCCGTCCCGAGAGTGATTTAGAGGCCGAGGTAAGCCACCGCATGAATGAGCGGCTGGATGATTTCGTAGCCGCAACATCGGCCTTCCCGAGTGGCCGCATTCATGAGCTACAACGGCAAATGGAAAATGCTGTGGGCGTTGCGCTGCGGGCGCGTGAAAATGCGACAGGCGACGAGGCCGCAAGATTTAATGTGGCCCGTGAAGTTTTTGGTATGTCGGTGCCTAGCCCCGAGCGTTTTCTTTTAGATAACGGCCCCCATACATCAGGCGGTGCCATTTTCAACCAACGCACGATGACGGGCATTATGCCGCCGGTTCAGGATGGTTTCGCCGGGCAAATAGATAAAGCACCTGCGACATTGGCCGAGCTCGATGGGCGCGGCTTACAAAGCATTGACGCGATGATCGCGAACATGGAGGCTGATTTCGAGGAATTGCCTCTCTCGCCGATAGCGCAAAAAACAATGCAAAATGTACGGGACGGACTGCAAGAAAACCGCGATTATCTGGAAAGCGTTTATAATGGCGCGACTGAAAAAGGGCCGGGCGGCGAGTTGGTCGTAACTGATCGTCATGGGGAAAGCGTTTTGTTAAAGGCCGGCGAGAACGGTCTGGACGTTGTCTATCTGGATGCGCAAGGTATTGATACTGTGAGCGATGTAGCGCATGTAAGCGTTAGTGAAGATTTCGGTTACGATGCCTTGATGATAGAGGCCGCAATGGCAGGATTCCAAGCGCAAAATCATAATATCGAACATGTTAGAAATTACGCGCCCGAATTTTTTGAAGTCGGCGGCCAGATTTATGTTGTCGGTATCGACCGCGAAACAGCAATGGTGCAGGTTCACAAGCTGGAGCCGGAATTCTTGAACGCCACCAATTCGGCGCAGTTGAATTATGCAACAGGCCCCAATGCGCGCACTGATGTCTATAACAGCTTCATGGAAAACGATGCTTACCGTTTCATCCGTGAGAACTACTCCGGCGTATACAGCCCGGCCGGATCACCGGATCGTATTTTCCAGACAATGTTGCAGGAAATGCAGGGCGCAAATGATGCCGCCGCACAAGAAGCCGGTAGAGCCTTGGCGCTATTCGGGCAGAGTAGGCAATTTGATCCTGTGCAAGATATTCCCCTCACGGAACTGCCACGCAGCGAAGATGCGACCGTGATTGGCGATGCCCGCGCTGTCTCGGTGGGGCGTCCCGAGGATGTGCAAACGGAAGCTTTCTTGTATTTGCGTCAAGATGAGCAAAGTGGGCAGATTTTATTGACTGTGCCCGCCATGAAAGACGTAACAACTGGCGAGGCACCAAATGAAGTAACCACCCGCGTTTTTGACCCTGAAGGGGCTCCAGTTGTGTTTGATGTGAGTGACCCCGATGTCTTTATGCGCATGCGTGACCGTTTGGTTCAATGGGACCTGCAAGGAATAGCTTTGCGTCTTGATGCTGTGCCGCCCGAAATGTTGAACGATCCGCAATTTGCCAATTTCAAAAACTGGCTGGAAACCGGCGCGCGCCCGCCTGATCGCCCGGTGGAAGAGCCTGAGCCCACTAGCCCCGTTCCAGAGCTGAGCGAGGCGGGTTTGAACGCAATGTATGAAAGCGCCGCAGGATTTTCTCAGGATGGCAGCAGCATTACTTTGGGCGCTGTGATTGCAGATATGGACAGTGTCCATGCCGTTCTTGGGTATGATCCTGCCACGCAATTTGCCAGCAGTGTCAATGGAAACGGCGCGGGTGTAGCCATAATTCACGGCGCTGAAACCGGCGTTTGGAACGGGGAAGGCAACGCCCACGAATTTTTTGATGATCATGTTCTGGTTACCTTCGAAGTTGAGGGCGAGGTGCGAGCCATTGCCCTGAGTAAAGATGATTTTGCGCATAACCCAATGCGCATTCCTGCTTTGCTGGATGCGGCCTATCCGGGGGATATTCCCCCAACTGTGTTGATGGCTGATCGTAATCAGGCAACAGTTGGCGCTGAAGAGGGGCTTCGTGTTCCCGTGACAGGTCTCTGGGAAGCCGTTCTGGCAAATCACCAGCGCTATAACGAGACGCCCGAGCGCGTGCCTGATGATCGCGGGGAAGTGCTTCAACCCGGCAGGCCTTTATTTTGGCCACGCGATGCGGTTCTACATAAACAGCGCCTTGAGGAGGAAGATCATTCCGCCTTGCCCGCACCTGAAAGCGAGCAAGAGGCCGCCGCCGCGTCGCAGGATTTTGCCTCAATGTTTGCTGAAAATTGTCTTGATATTACCTGCATGCCCGACATGGAACAAGGCAGCGCTGGCGGTCCTGCAATGGAACAAGCGGCAAGGCTCGGCGTTCCGCGCGCTTGATATCGGCCAAATCCGCACTTTTACCGATTCTAGCTTGATGCGCTGTCCCGTTCACCGATATACTGAAGATTAAGTGTAAGGATGCATTATGACGAAAGACCCCGTATTTTCAGATAAACCCCCAACGCATAGTGAGACTATGCGTGAGCTCTTTAGCGAGAAAAAAGAGAGCTTTATTGATGCGTTGGAGTGTTTGTATATCCGTAAAAACCAAGGCGGGCGCTTAATATTTGCTGAAAAATGGCCGGCCGCCGCCGAGCAGATATTTTCCGATGAGTTGGTACGTTACGATCATGACGGTGTTGAAAATGACGAAGACCGCGAAAGACGCGCCGCGCTGGAATACGAAAGCGAGGAGCAGCGTGAGAAAATGCTGGCCATATTTGATAAGATAGAAAGCCGCCTCGTTATATACGGAAGTTTACGAGTTGAAGAGCTGGATAAGATAATGGCGCAATTAAATCGTCCCGTGGCCGAATATGTTTTTACGGATCGCTTTGTAAATAAATATTTCCCCAATCCCGATCAACCCACAGTCAGTGAGCCTGGAAAAGAGACGAACAACACAGCCCCTGTAGAAGGTCAGAAGCCGGAATCCTCTGCTGAAGCTCAATCGCATCAAGAGACTGCGCCCGTTCACAAAGAATCAGTAGAAGTGCCGGACATCGAGGTAAATAGCATCGGTCATGTCGATCACTCTTTTTCGAGCACCTCGCCATCTTATAAGCAAGGTGAAGATGGAGAAGACAGTGAGGATATGAGCTGGCTGGATGCATCCGAAGAAGACGAATTTGGTGATGTCAAGCCAATCTCGACCGAAGGGGCCACCGCGCCCGCCGTGACCGAGCCCATGCCGCAATCCGATATGAGCCCGCCCGAAGAAATGAGCTTGAAAGCGCATCAGAGCAATCCAGATAATACTGCGCCGCCTGCGTCCCCTACTTCTGCTCCTCCACCTCCTTTTCCCGAAGAGGATGAGGATTCCGATGTCGGTTTATTTGATTCTGTGCGTAAAGAGAGCGAGGAAGAGGCTATTGATGTCCCTGCGGCGCCTTCTATCGAAGAGCCATCAAGAGGACAAGCGCCTGAAGCCGAAGAGCCGCGCCGCCCGATGGGTATGGACGGGGTGCGCCAAGCGCAACAGGAGCAACGCCGCCCGCCTGAGCCACCGCCGTCGCAACAGCCAGCGCCAAGCCAAGCCGGAAGTGATAACCCGCCGCCAAGACCACCTATGGGTATGGGCGCGCTAAGGCAGGATCAAAATCCCGCGCAAAATCAAACGCCCGCGCAGAGGCCTGAAGATCAGGTTACACCGCATAACGAAGCGGCACCGCCCGCGCAAGAAGAGAAAAAAGATGAAAAGCCCGCGCCGCGTGTGCCCTCTCTGGATGATATTGATAAACATATGTCAGGGTCTGGCTCTGGAACTGGCAGCGCGCCATCCGGGTTCCCGCCTATACCGGGCAGTGAAGATGATTAAGGCTGCGGCTTAAGACTTTCTTTGGGTCTTGGTTTTGTAGAGCAAGATTGTCATTGTAATCAGTAACAAGACCGCCCCTGCCTGATGCGTTGCGGCCAGATGGATGGACACGCCGCTTAGCAGTGTTGCAATACCTAGTCCCACTTGTAGAAATACCAGCACGGCCAGAATATTAAGCGGCCAGCTTAATTGCTTTTTATACGCGCCATGCGCCCAAAGGCCGAGTATAAAGATCGCGGTAAAAATGGCGAGCCAGCGATGCGTGAATTGCACGGCCGCGATGTTTTCAAAAATATTGACCCAGGCGGGACTTAAATGCCACATATCGGGCGGAATCAGGCCTGCGCCCATATTCGGGAATTCATTATAAACCAGCCCTGCGTCCAGCCCGGCGGTATATGCGCCCCAAAAAATGGTGAGGATTAGAAATCCGAGCGCTACCCAGCCATGAGTATGAATGGCTGGGGCTGGGTGTCTTTGTGCGCCGCGAACGGCCATGCCTTGCCAGACCAACAGGCACAGAATAAGCAAGGCCAGCGCCAAATGCGCCGCCAGTCTGTAATGGCTGACCGATGGGCGGTCAACAAGGCCGCTTTGTACCATATACCACCCCATTAAGCCCTGCAGGCCGCCCAAAATCAGCAAGCCTGTCAAAGGTAGCTTAAAGCCTTGAGGAATTTTTTTGGCGAACAGGAAAATAAAAAACGGCAATCCGTACGCAAGGCCGATCAAACGTCCCATAAAACGGTGCAACCATTCCCAGAAGAAAATATTTTTGAATGCCTCGATATCCATCCAGAAATTCTTTTTCTGGTATTCGGGCGATTGTTTATACAAATCAAAAACGCGCTGCCATTCTTCCTCGCTCATGGGCGGCAGGGCGCCGATCAAGGGGCGCCATTCCACCATTGAAAGACCGGATTCCGTCAGGCGTGTTATGGCACCGATTATAACCATGGAAAACACGAGTGCCGCCACGGCAAAAAGCCAGTTCGAGATGATCAAAGATGTATTGTTCGGGGCGGTGATATTCATGATGAGGAAGTTAGCGCTGTAATGGCGTTTCGACAAGATATTTTCTTCTAGTCCATGGACAGCGCGCCTATTTCATTCT
>CAXBAL010000098.1:0-7688 GCA_963973475.1 uncultured Micavibrio sp. | reverse complement strand
CGCCGTAGCCTTCTTTTTCCAGATCATCTTTATGGACGAACTGTAAACTGGCCGAATTGGTGCAATACCGCAGGCCGCCTGTTTCCGGCGGGCCATCATTAAAGATATGCCCTAAATGTGCATCGGCAGAGGTCGAGCGCACTTCGGTGCGGGTCATACCAAGGGAATCGTCTTGTAAGGATTTCACAACCGCCTCGTCAATCGGCTTGGTAAAGCTTGGCCAGCCTGTTCCGCTGTCGAATTTATCAGTGGAGGAAAACAAAGGCTCGCCCGAGATTTTATCGACATAAATACCCGGTTCCTTATGGTCCCAGTACTCGTTCTGGAATGGCGGTTCGGTGCCGTCATGAAGGGTAATGTATTTTTCTTTATCGCTCAGATGCGAGGCATCCATGCCGGTATTGGTGGTGTTTTTCATTTCTGCTTTGGCCATAAGTGTATATCCTGCTCCGCTAAGCGCTATTACAAGCGCGGCTATAGTTAATATCTTACGCATAGAAATCTCCGTCTCTGCCCTACGAGGCTAAATATCCATATAATCTAATTCGTGCAGAAAGAAAGATCCGTTACATTTAACCTATAAAATCTGCGCCCCTTTTATGATAAAGTCGAAGGCGGTATAAATTTTTATACGCTCGTTCAGCGCAGACTTTTGGAAAGGCCATAAGGGCAATGTCTTTAAACCATATAACCACGCTGGATGGCTTGCGGGCCTTTGCGATTATACTGGTTCTTTTCCGTCACGGTGTCATATTTTTTCTGTATCAGCAAGGCATGGATCACGCGCCTGATGATGCCTATTTACTGCGCATTTTTGTCAATGGCTGGGTCGGGGTTGATCTGTTTTTTGTTCTCTCGGGCTTTTTAATTTCGCGCAGTTTTTTCTCCGGCCACAGACCGCCGTTCAAAGTGTATTTGTATAAGCGCGCACTGCGGATTATACCGGCCTATTACACGGTTTTGGCGCTCTGCGTGGTCGGTTTTTTTCCGTTTTATAGTATGGCCTCGGAGGATATAGGCTTCCGCGTGTTTTATCATGCCCTGTTCTTGCAGGATTATTTGCGCTCCGACATTAACGTGGTTTTCTGGTCGCTGGGGGTGGAGGAGAAATTTTATTTACTCGCGCCCTTTATCATGATGGCCGTGATGCGCCTTTACCAAACTGCCCGAATAAAAATGGCCTTGTTTGTCTTTGCGGCGTTGATTGTCGCGGGCATCGGGGCGCGCGCCCTTGGGTTTTATCTGGCCGGAACGCCTGATACGTATCTTGAGTTTTTTATGACCACGCGTTCGCCTTTTCATGCTTGTATTGAGCCGCTGGTCATCGGGATGATGATCGCCTTTGCGGAGAGGCTGGCGGCAGACAAGGTGCGGGGTATTTCGCCAGAGCGCGCGCGATTGATGTTCTTTGGCGGTTTCGCCGCGATTGCTTTTATGATGGGCGCGTCCGAATTCATGGCCTCTATCGGGTGGTATGATGCCGTGTTTCAACCCTTTTTAATCGCGGTGGCGATGGGAGCGATGGTTTTGGGCGCGGTTTTTGGCGGCGCCCCGTGTTTTTTAGGCGCGCGTCCTTTGCGCTTCGTGGCTAAGATTTCCTACGCACTATATCTTGTGCATTTGCCGCTCTGGCCGCTCTCCTACGCCTTGCTGCGCAGCGCCCCGGGGGAAGCGGTTGATATGGCACTCCTTCCCCTCTTCCTCCTCATATTTTTCACCATCAGCGGGCTTGCCGCCACTGCGCTCTATATGCTCATCGAGCGTCCGTTTTTGCAGATTAAGGATGCGCTGGCAAAAAAAAGCCCCTGAGATTATCAGAGGCTTTTTGGGATTATTTACATGCGGTGCTTTACTGACAGGCCAGACATTCTTCGTAGTTGTTGTCTGTCAATTCCGGTTCGCGGTTGTCTTTTGGCTCTAGGGCCTGTGTGCGTTTCCAAGAGGCGTCGGACTCGGCGCGCTGGATGGATTTGGAGCGGCAGTAATACAGGCTCTTCACGCCTTTTTGCCAAGCTTCCCAGTGGATGCGGTGCAAATCGGCTTTGTGCACATTGGCGGGCAGGAACACGTTGAGTGATTGTGCCTGACACACATAAGGTGTGCGGTCGCCTGCGTGCTCGATCAACCAGCGCTGGTCAATTTCAAAGGCGGTTTTGAACACGTCTTTTTCATCCTCGCTGAGGAAATCCAGATGCTGGACAGAGCCTTCATTGGTGAAGATCGAGCTCCAGACATCATCGGTATTGTGGCCTTTGGTCTCCAGCAGCTGGGCCAAGAACTTGTTCTTAACCGGGAAGGAGCCGGAGAGTGTTTTATGCGTGTAAGCATTGGCCGCGTTTGGCTCGATACCCGGGGACGCACCGCCGCAGATGATTGAGATCGAAGCGGTTGGCGCAATCGCCATTTTGTTCGAGAAGCGCTCCATGATGCCGTAATCGGCGGCATCGGGACACGCGCCGCGCTCATGCGCCAGCTTAACGGAGGCTTCGTCAACGCCGCGTTTGATGTGTTGGAAGATGCGGCGGTTCCAGACTTTCGCCATCACGCCTTCCATCGGGATCATTTTGGATTGCAGGAACGAGTGCCAGCCCATTACGCCCAAACCAACCGAGCGTTCACGCATGGCGGCATATTTGGCGCGCGCCATGGAATCGGGGGCTTTGGCGATGAAGTCGGAGAGCACGTTATCAAGGAATCGCATGATGTCTTCGATAATGGTCGGATGGTCTTTCCATTCATCGAATTTCTCTAGATTCATAGAGGATAAGCAGCAGACCGCCGTTCGATCATTACCCAAATGGTCACGGCCTGTCGGCAACGTGATCTCGGAACATAGATTGGACATTTTCACATTCAATCCGGCCATTTTGTGGTGGTCGGGAATGGAATCATTCACGTGGTCGATATAGATGATATATGGCTCGCCCTGTTCGATACGGGCAGTCAGCAAACGGATCCAGAGGTCACGCGCGCTTACTTTATCAACGACATGATTGTCTTTCGGTGATTTCAGCGCCCATTCTTCGTCATTTTCAACGGCCTGCATGAATTTGTTGGTCACCAGAACACCGTGGTGCAGGTTCAGCGCCTTACGGTTCGGGTCCCCGCCGGTCGGGCGGCGAATTTCGATGAATTCTTCAATTTCAGGGTGCCAGATCGGCAGATAAATAGCAGCGGAGCCGCGACGCAATGAGCCTTGGGAAATGGCCAGTGTGAGGGAGTCCATCACGCGGATGAACGGCACGATACCGGATGTTTTACCGTTACGGCCAACTTTCTCACCAATGGAGCGGACATTACCCCAGTAAGAGCCAATACCGCCACCAAGCGAGGCAAGCCAGACATTTTCATTCCAAAGGGAAACGATGTCCTCAAGGCTGTCATTGGTTTCGTTCAGGAAACACGAGATGGGAAGGCCGCGGCTGGTGCCGCCATTGGAGAGAATCGGTGTCGATGGCATAAACCAGAGTTTGGACATATAATCGTAAAGACGTTGGGCGTGCTCCGAATCATCGCCGTAATACATGGCGACGCGTGCCAACAAATCCTGATAGGATTCCTCGGGCAGCAAGTACCGGTCGGTCAAGGTGGCTTTACCAAAGACGGTTAGGTTTTCGTCTCTGGAACGATCAATCTGCACACGGTTTCCCCGCTCCATTTGCGCTACGTCAAACATGAGGTATTCTCTCCTGATTTCTAGTTTTTGAACGTGTTAAAGTCCAAGATGATTTTATGAGGGCGGGTAAATGATGAAACATACTACCCATAGCGTTTAAGCATCTTAAAGATACTAGATGTCGTATGTTTCTGCAATATGAATGAATTCCTATAAAGCAATTATACATCCCTAAACACGTTGTTTTTACACGGAAAAACCGTGATATCCTTTTTTTGGATAACTCATATTCGGCAATTTTGTTGCGCCTCTATGGGAAATATATAGGGCGAAATACAAGATATAGTAGCCCCATATAAGCCATAACCAAAACATGCGTAGGTATGATTCTGTAAGGGCTACAGCGCCGCTGCGAGGTTTTATAAAACATGGCGAATCAAGCGAGCAAGATTCGTGGTTTTTAAACCCTGTTCAAAATGTTTTTTGGTGTGCATACAGCATAAAAAAGACCCCGCTGATTCTGTGCGGAGCCTTTTTTAAAAATCTATATATAGAGTGGATTAATAATCCAGTTTTACGCCGGTATCGGTGTTGGAAATAATATTGGTTTTCGAACCACGCGCTTTATCGACAACGGCTGTGTTTTCAATATTCGCACTGCTATCAATTTGCGTTTGGCTTGTAACATTGGCATCCACGGCAACAGGTTCCGGCGCGGCATCGCCTTTGGCCTCAAGCTGGGCATCCAGTGTTTGGGGTTGCCGGTTTGCAACGGGGGCTGAGGCTGGTGCAGATGTTGGTGTATTTACCACGCTAGCAGGCTGCTCGGCGCCGCCTTTCTGGATACAGCCATCGGGAACTGCTTCGCCGCGGGCTTGGTAATCTTCACAATAATCGTAACTCTGGGCACCTGCTTCTGTATCGCTCATAATTCTGCCGCCTTCGACTTTCAATTTGGCTTTGTTGCCTAATTCCAATTCCTCAGGCAGGTATTCCAGCTCGCTGGCGGGGACATGACCCTCGGGCGCGGCGGCCTTTTTCTCTTCCATCGTCTTACGCGCTTCGGCGTCAGTGGCGAAATAATTCAGCGCGTCATCTTCAATTTCGACCGTAGCGCCGGATTCCGTTGTGATGGGCGGGACGAATTGCACGCTTTGTGCAAACGATATACTTGGCGCTGCGGCGATAAAACCAAGGGCGAACAGGGATGGTATCAGTAACTTCTTCATAATTTAATATGCTCCTAAAATAACACTTCCTTGACCCAACATCTGAAAAATATCTTTTGTTCCATCGGTCAATACCCGCTATCCTTAAACAGGTTAGAAAATTTATCAAGACGTATCATTCATTATGCCCTCATACCGACAAACAAAAATCCTGGCCACTCTTGGGCCGGCCTCTAATACGCCGGAGCAAATAGAGGCTTTATATAAAGCAGGCGCCAATGCGTTCCGCCTGAACTTCTCGCATGGCGCGCATGACGATATCCGCAAGCTGGTAGAGATTATCCGCGCGCTGGAAGAAAAAGAGGGCAAGCCCATCGGCATAGTGGCCGATTTGCAGGGGCCGAAACTGCGCATCGGGGAATTCGAGGGCGGCGCGGCCACACTGGAAAAGGGGCAGCTATTCCGTTTTGATCTGGATGTACGCGCGGGCGATTCAAACCGCGTCTGTTTGCCGCACCCCGAAGTTTTAGGCGTTCTGGAAGAAGGCGCCCTGATTTTTCTGGATGATGGTAAGGTGCGCGCCCGTGTCAAAAAGACAGGTGATGATTTTGTCGAGGCCGAGATTTTATCCGGCTCCAAACTCTCGAACCGCAAGGGGCTGAATGTTCCGGGCGCAGTTATTCCCATTCCCGCCCTGACGGAAAAGGACAAAAAAGATCTGACCGCGGCACTGGATATGGGGGTGGATTGGATCGCACAAAGCTTTGTCCAGCGCCCTGAAGATGTCGCCGAAGCGCGCAAATTAATGGCCGGCGCTGATGGCAAGAGCCGCGCTGCGTTGATGGTGAAAGTCGAAAAACCTGCCGCGCTGGCCTGCCTGGATCAACTGGTGGATATGGCCGATGGGGTGATGCTGGCGCGCGGTGATCTAGGGATTGAAATCCCCCCGAAGATGTGCCTTCCGTACAAAAACGCGTTGTGCGTGAAGTGCGCGAGCGCGGCAAGCCGATTGTTGTGGCCACGCAGATGCTGGAATCCATGATCGAGAATGCGCGCCCGACCCGCGCCGAGGCCTCGGATGTCGCCACCGCCGTTTATGACGGTGCAGATTGTGTGATGTTATCGGCGGAGACGGCCGCAGGAGCCTATCCCTTGCGCGCCGTCGAAATGATGACCCGCATTACCTGCCGCACCGAAGAGGACGAGACCTATAAGAAGATGATGGAGGACGCCCATCCTGATACGATCGGCAATTCATCCGATGCCATTACGATGGCGGCCTATTTCGTGGCGCAGGATATTGATGCGAAGGTGATTGTGACCTATACAACCTCGGGCTCTACCGCCTTGCGCGCCGCGCGGCAACGACCCGCCATGCCAATATTGTGTTTGAGTCCAACGCGTGAGGTAGCGCGCAGGCTGGCCATTTCCTATGGGGTGCGGGGCATTTATGATCTGGGCACCGCCGATGATTTCAGCGGCCCTGCCAAGCATGCTATTCGCATTGTCAAAGACTCCGGCTTTGCGGAGAAGGGCGATAAATTTGTGATGACGGCGGGGGTTCCTTTCGGCACGCCCGGTTCCACCAATACTTTGCGCATTGCATGGGTGGATTAATGTGTACATGAATTCGGTGATGATATTCAAATACAAAGAAACGCCGGTCTTGAAGCGGCGTCCCTGTTACGAAGAGTAAGAATTTATTGGTAATATGATTATTCCGCGCTGGCCAAAACTGTTGGTTTCGGCGTGCTGTGGAGCCACCATGCCTGACGGTTGATCGAGAAGATCGGGCGGTAGCGGCTGTAATTCGCAGCATTAATAATGTCTTTTTGTTGGTTGTCCAGAATATAAGCGCCCTGATCGGTGTAAACCACCAAGATCGCGTGCGGGATATTCTTCAGATTGTCATGAACGATGGCAATGCGCATGCGCTCTTCCGGTACGCCCAGAGTGCGCAGCGCGGTATATTTGGCAATCGCAAAATCTTCACAGTCGCCGCCATTTTGCAGGAACTCAACCGGCGTAGACCAGTAATCGCTCTTGCCGTAATTGTTTTGGTCGGTGATATAGCGTGTTTCATTCACAAATTCATTCACCTTGTCGGCCATGCTTTTCAACGGCAGGTTTTCAAATTTGCGCAGGCCGGTCTGCCATTTGTTGATGGTATTCTGGGCGCCGGAGGTTTTGATCTCGCGGTCGAATCGGTCAAACATTTCGGTCCATTTGGTGAAAGGTTTGAGGTTTTTCGACGGCTTTTCATCAGAGCCGAACAGCGCCGGATAGCTGGCCACAGCGGTGAAATGTGCGCTGGCAGAGATGGAAATTTTGGCAGGAACATCCTTGATGTAATCGGCCCGGGCTTTTTTGGAGCCGAATGAGGACATGGAAAGCATGCATAGCAAAAACCCAGCGGTAACGCGGAGCATACGCTGGCGCCATAAAATCTGTTGCAGTTGATAACGGGTAACATAGTGCGATTCGATTAGGATTTGACCGATCGGTCTTTTTTGTTCTTTTTGCAGGCTGAGGACGTCTTTAAGCTCTCCGGCGGAGATATGGCCTTTAATAACCATCAACTCACCCAGGCGGTTTCGCTCCAGATAAGTGCGCATTTTTGAGAGAATTCCTGTTTGTGCGGCTGTTTTTCCTTGTGCCGTGCTTTTTATGTGTTTCACGTAAGACCCTTCCTGTGCCGAAGATGTGTACCCCTTATATAAGCTTATAGTAACATTAGAATGATTGACGAATTCCTAACAAAACCGGAATAAATGCGTTATTTACGAAAAAGTTCCATAAATTTTGCCGGAATTGCGGGTTTTAGGGATTATTTGCCACCTGCGAACAGCTCCAGCGTATAAATTCCATAAATCTATATTTAGTAGTCTGTTTATAAAATTCAT
>CAXBAL010000097.1:0-7793 GCA_963973475.1 uncultured Micavibrio sp. | reverse complement strand
GGAAGCATCATATTCCTGCTCAAGCACGTCCAAAGCGGCTCCCGCCAATCTGCCTGATTGCAATGCCTCCAATAAAGCCGCCTCATCAATCAAATCACCGCGTGCAGTATTGATAAAAAGCGCCCCATCCTTCATATTTTTGAATTCCTCCGCACCGATCATGTGATAATTTTCGCGTCGCGAGTCTGCCTGCAGCGATACAATATCAGCCTCACGCAGCACAGCATGCAAATCGCATTGCTCCACGCCTTCTATTTCGATTGTCTTATTGTCGCATGCCATCACCCGCATACCAAAAGCATGGGCATAACCGGCGATTTTTTTGCCGAGTCTGCCATAGCCAATAATGCCTAAAGTCGCTCCTTGTAGTTCATGGCTCTTAAAGCTATCGCGATCCCAATGCCCCTCCATTACAGATTGATGTGCATGAGGTATACGCCGAAGTAACGCCAGAATTAATCCCCAGCAAAGCTCTGCCGTTGCGGTAATCTGCTCCAGAAACTCTGCTTCACCTTTTAAGGAAATAATGCGCGTTCCTTGCCTCTCAGCTTGCGCCAAATCTATGTGGTTTAGCCCTGTTGTTGGGCTAACAATAAATTTCAGATTAGGCGGCAAACTATCCTCTTTTAAAACGTGATCAAGTCCGACAAGTGCGCCATCAACCTTTTTTAATTCTTCAATCAGGGTTTCCCGAGAATAAGGCCCCATAAGTATATCAAAAACCTCTGCGAGCTTATTTTCAATGCCATCGGGAAGCCAATCCGGCTCTGTTATCACTATTTTAGGCTTCATAACCCGCTTCCTTTAATATCCTTTTAGCACGGCTGAGCCAGCTATAATGATCCAGAAAGTCCTGACGGGCACGATTTGCTAGTGAACGGCGAAGCTCCAAATCTTTTTGCAGGGTTTTTAGCGCCTCCGCCCAGCTATCTACGCTATCGGGAGGTAATAAAAGTGCATTTGATTTATCCACCAGAACTTCTCTTAGAACAGGCAGGTCGGAGCATAATACCGGCAGCCCCCAAGACATGTATTCGAAAATCTTTAAAGGCGACATAAAGGCCGAGGTATCCCCAGCGTTACCGTGTACCGCGACTTTTTTTTGGTACGGAGCAAGCACGGCATCAAATTTCTTATAAAACTCCGGCAATTCAGAGGGGGGCTGATGCCCGTAAAAGATTACATTGTCAGGACAGCCGCTTTTCTGAAATTCGTCAATCAACGCCTGCTGCCCACCCACAATGTGAAATTTCAAATCAGGACAAAGCCCGGCAATTCCAAGAATGAGTTCGATTCCACGGCCTTTATATAAATGACCGACATAACCAATATCTTTAAAAGGCTTTTGCATTTTTTCGTCTATAGCAACAACCTTTTCCCCCGGATCATTTGCCGCGTCATGAGCAACAATAATAGGAGCCTGCAAGTGAGGATAATTATGACGGTATATATCCGCCAGCTTTTCCGAGATAACAATCAAAGCCTTTAAATTCGTACTCTTTAACAAAATGCGTTCAATCATGCGCTGGAATATATTAGCGGGGGGGCTGTGTGATTCAAAAATAAAGGGGCGTCTCTTACGAAGCCCATAAACCCAGTACATATTGCGCGCAAAGACCAGATCCGTATCTTCATTCAGTTTTTTTTGCAAAGCCCCTGCCCCGAAACACAGCGCCGGAACACCGCCTACCCGTAATTTGGGTATAAAGCGCTGAATAACTCTTATCCAGGATGGCTTTTCATCCTGCTCTTTATGATATCTTACAAGTTCTATATCCGCAGGCATCCCGTAATAAGCACTGACATCTTGTTCGCTACCGCTACCCTTATAGCCATACAAGCAGGCCTCATGCCCCAAACTTCGAAATGCACCGACCATAGACGTGACATGAACAGCGTTTGCACTGTCCGATATTAATGTTGAGCTGGATAGATAATCAATTCGCATACGGCAATATCATTTTCCTTGAAAGATAGAGTATACGGCACGAAGCCCGCTAATAAGTAATACGCTTATTTGTATTTGGCTTTATGCGGCAAAGGATATCAGCAGCATTCTCTCCGCTCTTTCCATTACCGTATATATGCTCGGACGGATAATGACCATGATCAATTTGCTGGCGCACTGCCTTTAAAATGGCTGTTTGGTCGCATGAAACATCAACAACGTTCGCCCCACGCTTTCTGTCTTGCTGCCTATTGCCTATATTCACTACAGGCACACCAAGAAACGAGCATTCCCGAATGCCCACACTGGAGTTACCGATCAGGCATTTGGATTTCAAAAGCATTCTCAGGAAATCCCCCGGGCGAATATTTTTGAAGAAATAGAAATTCTCGGGCTTTTCAAGTTCGCGGAAACGGCGGATTCCTTCTGCCGTTCCCTCTGTTCCACTATCGGGATTGGGCCACATTACAATAGTTGGCATTCCAATCTCTTTAACCGCATGCAAAGTCGTGAGAATATCGTCCCGCGATGTTTCAATTGAGGTGGTAACAGGATGCTGCATAACCACGATATAAGGCGAGTTCACGTCAATTTCGCTTCCGACCCCGACATATTTTTCAAACGGTGTAAAGCTCTCCCACCCAGCCTTGTCATCCAGAACTTCCTTGGCAATATCAATTGATGGACAGCCGACATTAAAAACCATTTCAGGATTTTCACCCAGTTTCAAGACACGCTGATAGGCATCGTCGTTACAGACAAGATGAATATCAGCCATTTTTGTAATGGCGTGCCGGACCTTTTCATCAATATTGCCCGTAACCTCACCCCCTTGCAGGTGCACGAGAGGAATATTGGCATAAGAGGCAGCAATCGCCGTTGATATAGTCTCATAGCGATCGGCGACGGTTAATACCATATCCGGCTGTAAATTTTGAAAAGCCGAAGCCATCTCGATTGTCTGTAAGCCCGTTGATTTAGCGGCTGTTGATGCGCTATCGGCTTCCAATAATGTATTAATCGTCCAATTTGGGACAAAGCCGTCCTCTTTCAACACCTTCACCGCTTCACCAAATTTATTGGCGACAAAGGAGGCCGCCGCCACAATTTGTAACTCGATATCGTCATGCTCCCGCAGAGCCTCAAGTACAGAACGGACACGGGAATAACTTGGGCGGGCGGTTACGACAACGCAGATTTTCTTTTTCATGCTTAACTTTTATTTTCTGATTATAAAATACTGATCATTCTATACACCAAGAGTTTCTGCCGCAATAATAGTCATGCAAGAAAAGCAATTTATTAGACATCTTTTACAAAAGAATATCATCTGTAAACAAGCATGATCCATTACGTAGAGAATTAAGTAGATTTCGTGGCTACTATCTCAATCCTGCGTTAAAATAATCCTCGTGCTTGTTGTTTTTGGGGCATTTTAACGGTTATAAAAAATAGAGCTTTATATTAGAATATTTAAAGTAGAGGTGCCATATGCAAAACGGCCACAAATACTTCAATGTTAAAGATGCCATATTATGAACGGTAATAACCCTATACACTTCGTCTACGATGGGGAATGTCCGATGTGCACAAATGCGGCGCTGGCGTATCGGCTGCGTGAGAAATTTGGCGTACTAAACCTAGTAAACGCACGCGATGCAGATGATAACAACCTTCATATGCAAGAAATAAGGCGGCGCGGGATTGATCTGGATTCAGGCATGGTGATTATCCATGACGGGCGCTATTACCACGGCAAGGACGCGCTGAAATTTATGGCCAAGCATGGCGCGCCGAGGGATGCCTTTAATATATTCCTGAAATCCCTCTTCTGGTCGGAATGGCTGTGCCTTATTTGCTACCCGTTCATGCGCGCAACGCGGAACTGGCTCCTCCGCCGCAAAAATGTAGACCGTATTAATAATTTGAAATAAATATGATACTAAGCGCAAATAAGGACATGAAAACAAAATTGCGCGCAGTATTGCCTCAAGCGAAACAAGAGCGAAAAGAAGATTAAACGTATCCTTGTTATCGGCGCGTAAAAAATTTGAGACATCAATAAACCATGATCCAAACTTTAAAGCTCATCCTCCCTGCACTGGTCCCGTCTTGGCGGTTTTTTGATGTGATTGCGCCGTCGCCGCGGATTGAGATCGCTGTGATGCGTAGTGAGGGCAGCGCGCCGGCGGACTGGCGGGAATTTCGACCACGCCCGCAAGCCCTCACACTCACGGACATGCTCAAACGCATAATCTGGAACCCGCGCTGGAACGAGAGCTTGTTCCTGATGAGCTGCGCCGAACGTCTTGCTAAGGACAACGCCCCCTTCGCACGTAAAGAAATTTTTTGCCGCATTATACGCGAATTGGACGGCGACGGTTTCGTGCAATTCCGCCTGACCTTCCACGCCAGAGAAGGCAGACAGATCATTAAGCATATCGCCTATCTCTCACCTCTAGAGCCTTTTGGCCGCGAGGCCGCTTCATGAGCTTTGATCTGGCACTACGCCTGACGGAGATATTACTTGCACTCGCTTTTATCCAGCAAAGCGCGGAGCATTTGGCAGGCGCCAAAGATGAACGCATCCTGTTTTTACTGCGTCTCGCGCTGAGCGGCTTGTTATTGATTGGCTTTTATACGCCCATAATCTGCGCGCTGCTCGCTCTCCATGCCGTATTGATGCTGCACCGTTTTCAAGGGCCTTATAATGGCGGTAGTGATCGTATGGGCTTGCTCATTCTATTCTGCGTGACATTGGCGCATGTTTTACCGACCGAGCGCTGGCAGGAGCTGGCGCTCGGGTATCTCGCGCTGCAACTCCTTTTATCTTATTTCATCTCGGGCTATGTGAAGATCATTAATCCTGAATGGCGAAATGGCCGGGCGCTTAACGATGTATTTTCCTTCTCTGCCTACCCGGCGAGTGAAGCGTTGCGTGGTTTAGCGAACAGGCCTCGAATATTGTACGCTACGTCATGGGCGGTTATCGGGTTTGAGCTGGTTTTTCCACTATCATTTCTTACAGAAGGCACGTTATTAGCCGCGCTGTTTATAGCCGCCCTCTTCCATCTGGCTAATGCCTTTCTATTCGGCCTTAACCGATTCTTCTGGGTGTGGCTGGCGGCCTATCCGTCTATATTATGGTTACAAGATAGACTTATCAGCTTTTAAATAATTCATTCCTAGAAACTCAAAAATATAAATAGAAACTATTTGGCTCCTTGGCTGTTGGTAAACACTCAAGAAACTACGCATTATAAAGGAGATAATCATGGGACAGCCACAACCAATCGACCCCAATAACGACAACCGAGAAACTGTAGAAACTTATAATCCGGCGACCGGTAAGGTTCACAAGAAATATCAATTACAGAATGAAAAAGAAGCCAATCAAGTGATTGATAATTGTCACGAAGCATATCTTAGCTGGCGCGAGACCAGCATGGATGAACGCGCCAAGATTGTTCGTAAGATAGGTGAATTACTGCGTGAGAATAAAGACGAGCTAGCGAAGATGATGGCGGAGCAGATGGGTAAACCGCTGAAGCAAGGCGTAACAGAAGTTGAGCTATGCGCCGATATTTGTGATTATACCGCAGATCATGGCGCGGAAGAGCTGGCCTCCGAAGAGCGCGAGCTTGATGGCGGCAAGAAAGGTATGATTAGTTATGAGCCTGTTGGCGTAATTCTGGGCATGCAGCCATGGAATTTCCCTGTCTATCAGGCGCTGCGCTACAGTATCGCCTGTATCATGGCGGGCAATACAACGGCGTTCCGACATGCCAAGCTATGCTGGGGCACAGCCGAAAAGCTACAGGAAATTTATGAAGAAGCCGGATTGCCGGAAAACGTCTTTGGCTTGCTCTATGTTGATAATGAACTGGCCGATAAATTAATAGAACATGATAAAATCCGCGGTGTGAGCTATACAGGTAGTGCCAAAATCGGGGCTTTGATCGGCGAGATTGCCGGAAAGAACTTGAAAAAGACCGTGCTGGAGCTTGGCGGATCGGATCCGTATATCGTGCTGGAAGATGCCGATATTGATAAGGCCGCCGAAGTCTGCGTTCAGGGCCGCATTAACAATGCCGGACAAACCTGCGTGGCCGCCAAGCGCTTTATTGTGCTGGACAGTGTCTATGACGAGTTTAAAGAGAAATACGTGGAGGGCATGAAAGCTGTCAAAACTGGTAATCCCCTGGATGACGATACCGATATGGGCCCTTTATGCGATAAGGATGCGCGCGAAAAACTACACGATAAAGTGAGCGAGTCTGTCGATAAGGGAGCAAAAGTACTCTGCGGCGGCGAAGTTCCGGATGGAGAAGGCTATTTCTATCCCGCAACTGTGCTGGAGAACATAAAGCCAGGCATGCCCGCCTATGATGACGAACTATTTGGCCCTGTCGCCTCTCTATTCCGCGTTTCGAGCGAGGAAGAAGCGATCGAGTTGGCCAATGATCACAAATACGGCCTTGGCGGCGGCGTGTTCTCCGGCGATGAAGAGCGCGCAATTCGCGTTGCCCACAAGATCGACACCGGTATGGTCAATGTAAACGGCTACAACGTGGCCAAGCCGAACTTGCCCTTCGGCGGCGTTAAAGACAGTGGCCATGGCCGCGAGCATGGCGGTTACGGTTTACGTGAATTCGTCAATATCAAGAGCATTATGATCTCTTAAATCAATATCTAGACAAAACAAAAGCCTGCAAGATATTATATTTGCAGGCTTTTTTATAATTATATATCATATAAATCACTACGGCGGTCGCGGAAAAACCCCCATGAGGCGCGGTAGTTACGCAATTCCTCTCGGTCGAAGGTATGCAGGATTGCGCCCTCCTCGGTCGCGCCCAGTTCCTGCACTTTTGCGCCTGTCTGGTCGGCGATGAAAGACGCGCCATAGAAACTTTGCGGCTGGCCGTTGGCATTTTCCTGGCCGGTTCGGTTGGCGGCAACAACAGGAATAGCGTTGGAGACAGCATGCCCCTGCATCGCGCGTTGCCAGATGGCGCTGGTATCGAGACTATCATCGTATGGCTCGGAGCCTATCGCGGTTGGATAAAACAGTACTTCGGCACCGAGCAGCGTCATCGCGCGCGCACATTCGGGGAACCACTGATCCCAGCAAATGCCCACGCCAATTCGGCCAAATTTCGTATCCCACGCCTTAAAGCCCGTATTGCCGGGGCGGAAATAATATTTCTCCTGATAGCCAGAACCGTCGGGTATGTGGCTTTTACGGTAAACACCGATAATCTCGCCTTCGTGATCAACAATAGCCACGGAGTTGTAGAAATTCGGCCCGTCCTGTTCGAAAAAAGACACAGGTATAACCACGCCGAGCTCGCGCGCGATAGGCTGCAGCGCTTTCACGCATGGGTGCTGATCGACCGGAAAGGCGGTATCGAACCATTTCGGGTCTTGCGCCGTGCAGAAATACTCGCCCTGAAACAGCTCGGAGGGCAAGATGACTTGCGCGCCCTTTTTCGCCGCATCGCGCACGCCGACAATGGTTTTGTCAATATTGGCGATCATATTGTCACTGAACGAAGATTGCAGCGCGGCAACAGTGATATGCTTGTTACTAGTCATAGAATTATAGCTCCGGCTCTTGTTGGGTGATGCAATGGAAGCTTCCGCCCCCTGTTAAAATAGCGATAGAAGAAAACACTTTAACCATATGATTTGGAAACAGATTTCCTAATATACGTACGGCTTCATCGCCCGTATCTGTCCCGTAGGTCGGCACGGCGATTGTTTTATTGCCAATAATGAAATTCATATGGGATGCGGGGGCAATATCGCCACTTAAGCTATCATATACGAGACCAACAGAGGG
>CAXBAL010000096.1:0-7813 GCA_963973475.1 uncultured Micavibrio sp. | reverse complement strand
TCAAGTGGTATATTTTCAGTGATATCCACGATGGCATCATCGACCAACTCTATATTGGTCTCGAGCGTTATATCAGTATCATCCGGATCATTTGCCCCATCGCCGCCGCCCAGCAGATCGGTGTTGAGACCGATATCCAGATCAATATCCCCCAATAAATCCTCAACGGGATCAAGCGCCAGATCAAGCGCGTCATTAACCAGACTATTGTCTAGAATATCCACGCCCAGATCGGCGGTGATGTCGCTATCTGTTCCGTTATTGTTGTCGCCGCCTAAAAGGTTATCAAACGGGTTGGCGAGAAGATCATCAGCAAAATCGACTAGACCGCCAACTGTATTATCAACCGCATCGGTCAATCCGTCCGTGGCCTCGGTGAGCGCATCGGTGAGATCATCGGTCGCCCCGCCGCTCAGAGCATCCAGCGCGCCTTCCAGACCTTCGATAGTCTCATCCACCAGATCGGTCAGCCCGCCTATATCGGCATCACCGCCAAGCAAGCCGTCTGTTACGAGCTCAACTGCATCTTCCAGCCCGTCGGTAATGTCGCCTGCCCCGCCCCCTGTTAAGGCATCTAGTGTATCGCTCACGGTCTCAACCGTTTCTTCCACAAGCGTGCCGACATCCTCCAATTCCAGCTCGTTATTCAATAACCCATCTGTAACGCTATCCAGTGTATCGGTGACATCATCAACGCCGCCCTCAAGGGTGTCCGTCACGTCTCCGCTCAACCCGCCCGTAAGGGTGTCGAGAATATCGCCCGTCAGCTCAGTGGCTTCATCTACGACATCACCAAGCGTGCCGAGATCCAGCTCCCCGCTCAGCAGATTACCCGCTATATCTTCAACGGCATCTGTTACGGCTTCAATCGTGTCATCCAGATTGTCGGTGATCTCGTCCGTTGCACCGCCTGTTAGGCCGTCCAGCACATCACCCGCGCCGCCTGTGATTTCGGTCACGATGTCGGTGACTTCGCCCACGGCTTCATCCAGCGTAACATCAAAGCTCTCGCTCAAGCCTGTATTGCCCAGCACGAGGTCAAGCGCGCCATCAATCGCCTGATCGCCGACCACGCCCAAAATTTCATTGATGCTGGCAAGGTCCAGATCATCAAGGCTGTTCACTGTGGTAATCAAATTATCCACGAGTAGGCTCGGGTCGAGCAATTCCTGCGGCAGAGCCAGATTGATATCCAGATCGCCGATAATGTCTTCCAGTATATCCAGATCTATCGGCACTTCGAAATTGCCGATCGTGATATCATTGCCGTCATTGACATCTTCCCCGCTCAGCAGATCAAAGCCGATATCGAGATTAAGATCACCCAGCAGCGGCACATCCAGCCCGCTGATATCATTAATAATAGTGGTGATATTGGTGGTCACGGCGCCGATGCTAAGCCCACCTTCAATGCTGTCATTAATCGTAAGGTTCAGATTGGTGAGAAGCGTATCGACTATGTTCAAATCAAGGTTAAGACTTAAATTACCGCCCAGAATCTCGGTCACAATGTTGGTAATATTGGTGGTGACGTTGTTAACGATCTCGGTCAAATTGTCGGTCACGTTGGTCACTATTTCTGTCACCGTGCTGGTGGTATTGTTCACAATATTTGTCAAATTATCGGTGATGTTGGTCACGATCTCGGTCGTATTGTTAATGATCTCCGTCACGTTATCCGTGGTGTTGTTAATAATCTCGGTGGTGTTATCAATGATGTCATCATCAAAGACATTGGTAACGTCATCGCCCTCGTTCACAACGGTATTTTCGACCACTGTATTATTATTTGTGACCGCACTGTTATCGTTGTTGGTTATAGAATTAGCGTTGTCTGTATTGGCGTTATTTTGTGCATTATTATTGCCGCCATTGCGCACAGCCGAAGACGTGCCACCGCGGAAGAAATTCTCTGGCGTGATACGTAAATTCGAAGAATCGGAGAATGATCCGGCGTCCGTAGATAACGCAGAAGCACCGATAGTGCCTACAGTGGTATTCGCATAGCCGCCTTCATCCCCCAGTGCCTCGGAGCCCATATTCTCGCTGCCCGCGATGGGGCGTTCGGCATTTAACATCGGCATTTGTGTTGTACCGATATCAATGGCTCCGGCCTGATAAATATCAGTTGCAGCGTCATTTAAAACACTGGCTGTTTGTGAGGCCTGCAGACTGGCGTATGCCATATTCCCCGAACCGAAAAGGCTCTCGGTAACGCCGTCCAGATCATCGGCGGAATATTGATCTGCATCCAGTTTTGATGTGGAGATTGTAAGCGGTATATCCAGCGAATCGCCCAGAGCGCCTTCGTTTGTGATCGTATCTGTTGTATTGATTGTTGGGTCCGCCATAGTAATACTCCAATCCTATCAAGCTGTTTTTTTCGTTTTTATTGCCCCTCTATACCCTTAAGAATAGCAATCAAGAATTGTGCATTCGTAAATTTTGTGTTTCAGTTGGGTTATTATTTGTTTCAATTCGGTTACATAAAATGCAATCTATTTTGGCTGCCCGATTTGACGTTAAAATTCATTATATGAAGCAGGAACGATGGACACGGTTTTAGTTGTCGATGACGATAAAATGATGCGTCACGTGATACGCCTGAATTTGGAAAATGAAGATATTATGGTCATTGAGGCCACAATGTTAAAACGGCTCTTCGATATTTTAAGCGTGCATAAAGTTGACTTGATACTGCTCGATTTGGGCTTGCCTGATGGCAACGCCATGGATTTTATAAAGGAAATCAGAGCCCAGAGCGATGTGCCGCTAATTATCGTGAGCGGGCATCATGAATGTTCGAAAAAAACGCAAGGTTTGGATCTGGGAGCGGATGATTACATCAATAAACCCTTTGATGTCAGTGAACTTGTTGCGCGCGTGAAAAGCCATATTCGTAGATATAAAGGATTTGGGGAGAATAAATATTCTAGTAATAACAATGTCCTAAATAAAAATGATGACATTTATTTTGGCGGATTGGTGATGCGAAAATCTCAATATCAGGTCTTTCATGAAAAAGGCGGCAGTTGCGATTTAACACCGCAGGAATTTTTGCTGCTGGATATGTTGCTTATAGAATCCGGCAGGCCCGTACACCGTGATGCGCTATGCGAGGCCATTCGTAGCGAGAGCAATTACGCCCCGAGCGGCAGGGCAATTGATATTAAGGTCATGCGCCTACGTAAGAAGCTGGAAAATTGTGAATGGCAGGGTCGCGATATTATTACGACCGTGCGCGGTGTGGGATATATGCTCAACGCGGAATGCATGAAATAGGCTCTATAACATCCCTATGTATGTATCAGGGCGAATGTTTTTGACTTGAAAATTTTACGCTCATACTCTTTTCCTCTATATAAGTGGGGGAATTTCTATGAAGAATTTTGCGTTAACAATTATCGCAACTATGGGTTTATTATTGTTTCTAGTAAGCCCGGGGTATAGTAATCCGAATGCGGCTGCGCTCACCCTTGATGAAGTCTTGCACCATGCCGCGCAAACCAATCCCGCAATACTTGCTGCCCGTCAGGAACTGATGGAAGTTGAAGAGCTTTATCCGCAAGCTCGCGCCGGCTGGCTGCCAAGCCTGTCCGCCGAGGCCAGCATTTACGCCACCGATATCGAGAGCAGTAATTTCTCGCAAGGCGATGGGGCCACGACCAAAGATTATACCCTGCTGCTCGATCAACCGATTTTTCGCGGTGGACGCACCTTTGCCGATACGGCGCGCGCGAAGTATCTGATACAGGCAGGTGAGGCGACCTTGCAGCAATCCGAGCAAAGCCTGTATTTGCGCACGGTCAATGCGTATATGAATTTACTGCGTGATGCAGAGATTTACTCGCTACGAAAGAGCAATCAGGAAAGCTTGCAAAAGGAGCTCAATGCCACCCAAGAGCGTTATGATCTTGGCGATACCACCATTACCGATGTCCATCAGGCGCGCCAGCGCTATCAACGTGCGCAATCCGAAACTGTCCGCGCTATCGGTGCCTATGAAGGTGCGCAGGCTGTTTTCGAAGAAGAAACGGGCTTATTACCGAATGCCCTAATGCGCCCTGTTCGTAATTTTGCGTTCCCTGCATCGCTGGACGGTTTGATCGCCATGGGGGAGGAGAATAACCCGTCCATCTGGATTGCGAAATATAGCCAGCTTGCCTCTGAAGAGGAGGTAAATTCGATCTTCCGCGAATTGTTCCCGCAAATCTCGGCCTTCGCCTCTTATAATAAGCAATATGACCCTCAGCCGGGCATCGTGCCTGAAACAGAAACCGAGACGATTGGTTTGCGTGCCACCTTGGCGCTGTATCAGGGCGGGGCAACCAGATCCCGCGTGCGCGAATCCAAACATGCCGCCAAGCGGCTGGAGTATGAAATCAAGGACATCACCCGCAATATTCGCCAAGAGGTTCGCAGCGATTGGCATGATTATCTGGCCGCCCGTCAAGAGCTGGATAGCCGCCGCGCCGAGATCGAATCGGCCTCCCTCGCTCTGGAGGGCGTGCGCGAAGAGGCGCGGCTAGGACAGCGCACCACGCTGGACATTCTGGATGCCGAGCGCGAATTGACCGAGGCAAAAATCCTGCTCGCCCAAGCCATGCGCAATGAAATTGTTGCACAATATACACTGGCTTCGCGCATCGGCCTGCTCGGGCGTGATATGGGCGGTGACAAAATGGCCGCCAGCCAATAGATTTTGCACTGCGGCAGTGATAGTTAGGCATAAGCCCGCTTGCATGATCTTCTATTGGTTGCTTTTTACGCGCCAACCCCTAGAATTGTGAAAAAAACAGTTCAGGGATATATAACGCTTGAGTTCTTTTCTTCTTATTAATCTAACCGCAGCAACGATGTGCACTGGCGCAGATATTCCTTATGGTCTTGTAAAGAATGCTGCGCTGGCCGTGACAGATGGCGTGATTGACTGGGTCGGTGGTTCTCAAGATATTCCTGAGCGTTATCAAGATTATTCTAGAACCGATCTGGGTGGACGTCTGGTCACACCTGCGCTCATAGAGTGCCACACCCATATAATCTTTGTCGGTAACCGCGCGGGCGAGTTCGAGTTACGTTTGAACGGCGCAAGCTATGAAGAGATTGCGCGCGCGGGCGGCGGGATTGTCTCCACCGTTAAAGACACCCGCGCCGCTAGCGAAGAAGAGCTGATTGCGGACGCGTTGCCGCGCCTTGATGCGTTTATCGCGGAAGGGGTCGGTACGATCGAGATTAAATCCGGCTATGGCCTGAGCATTGAAGACGAGCTAAAAATGCTGCGCGCAGCGCGGGCATTGGGAACGCTGCGCGATGTGCGCGTGAAAACGACCTATCTCGGTGCGCACGCGCTTCCTCCTGAATACAAGGGCAAGGCGGATGCTTATATCGAGGAGGTTTGCCTGCCAGCCCTACGTCAAGGTTACGGCGAAGGCTTGATCGACGCGGTGGATGCGTTTTGCGAGAATATTGCCTTTACGCCTGCGCAAGTGGCTCGGGTATTTGACGTAGCGCGCGAACTCGGCCTACCCGTTAAAATCCATGCCGAGCAGCTCTCCAACCAAGGCGGCGCGAAAATGGCGGCAAAGGACTATAACGCCCTCTCCGCCGATCATCTGGAATATATGGATGCAGACGGAATAGCGGCGATGAGCGAGGCGGGCAGCGTGGCCGTCATCTTGCCCGGCGCGTTTTATACCTTGCGGGAAACGCAGGCGCCCCCAATCGAGAATTTACGCGCGGCAGGTGTCGACATGGCGCTGGCCAGTGATTGTAACCCCGGTAGCTCGCCGCTTAGCTCACTTTTGCTCACCATGAATATGGGCTGCACACTGTTCCGCTTAACGCCCGAAGAAGCGCTTGCGGGCGTCACGCGCAATGCCGCCAAAGCGCTCGGCCTGGAAAAAGATATCGGCACGCTGGAGTTTGGAAAGCGCGCAGAATTTGCCGTTTGGGATTGCGAACACCCCGCCGAATTATCCTACCGCATCGGTTTTAACCCCCTGCACAGCCGCATTATGGGAGCATTAAAATGAGTATGATTATTAGTCCGGGTAAAATGAACTTGCGCGATCTGGAGAAAATTTATCGCTCCGATATTACGGTCGAGATTGACCCGTCTTACCGCAGCGTGATCGAAGACAACGCCGCCCGCGTGCAAAAAGCCGCCAAGGGCGAGGCTGCGATTTACGGTATCAACACCGGCTTTGGCAAGCTGGCGCATATCAAAATCCCGCGTGATGATACCGAAACGCTGCAGCGCAATCTGATCCTTTCGCATTGCTGCGGGGTTGGCGACGCGCTCGGAGGTGACATCGTGCGCCTCGTTATTGTGCTGAAGATGCTCTCACTCGGGCGCGGCGCATCGGGCGTGCGCTGGGAGCTCGTGGAATTGCTCCAAGCCCTACTGGATAAAGGCATTATGCCGATTATCCCCGAAAAAGGGTCGGTCGGCGCATCTGGCGATCTGGCCCCGCTCGCGCATCTGGCCGCTGTCATGATCGGCGAAGGTGAGGCGGTTTATAACGGCGCGCGCATGGGCGGCGGGGAAGCTTTGAGCCAAGCTGGATTAACGCCTATCGTGCTGGGCGCGAAAGAGGGGCTTGCCATGATCAACGGGACGCAAGTCTCGACCGCGCTGGCGCTGGCGGGACTGTTCAAAGCATGGAATTGCATGCAAAGCGCTTTAATAACAGGCGCGCTTTCCACCGACGCGGCAATGGGCTCTTCCGCCCCGTTCCACCCTGAAATTCACGAACTACGCGGCCAACCCGGCCAGATCGAGGCAGCCACTAGCCTGCGCGCCTTGATTGACGGCTCTGAAATCCGCAATTCGCATCTGGAAGACGACACCCGCGTGCAAGACCCCTATTGTATCCGCTGCCAGCCCCAAGTCATGGGCGCGGTGATTGATATGCTCCGCAGCGCCGCCGCAACATTAGAGCGCGAAGCCAACGCGGTGACCGACAATCCGCTTATTTTGTCCGACGGTTCCATCGTATCGGGCGGGAATTTCCATGCCGAGCCTGTGGCCTTCGCCGCCGATATGATCGCGCTGGCCATCGCCGAGACAGGCTCCATCGCCCAGCGCCGCATTGCGCTGATGGTTGATCCGGCGCTGAATTACGGCCTGCCGCCCTTTTTGTCGCCAGAACCGGGGTTGCATTCGGGGCTTATGATTGCCGAGGTTACCTCCGCCGCGCTGATGAGCGAGAACAAGCAAAAGGCCGCGCCGGCCTCGATTGATTCCATCCCCACCTCGGCGAACCAAGAAGATCATGTCTCCATGGCCACCCACGCCGCGCGGCGCTTGCTGGATATGACGGATAACCTCGATTTGATCATCGGCATTGAGGCTATGAGCGCCGCGCAAGGCATCCATTTCCGCGCGCCCTTAAAGACAAGCGCGAGCCTAGAGACGGTCATTGCGACACTGCGCGAGCATGTCCCCGTCATCGCCGAAGACCGCTATCTCGCGCCCGATCTGGAAAATGCGGGCGCGCTGGTGAAATCAGGGGCTTTGGTGAAAGCGGCGGGGGCAGATGCTCTGCCACGCCTTCATCGTCATTCCGACCGACCGGAGGGAGTGGAGGAATCCGAGCAGAGATCAGATCCCTCGGCTACGCTCGAGATGACGACTTAATGAAATGAACAAGGAGAAAACCGTATGACCCAGCCCGCCTATAAGAAAAACAGCCGCGAAGTCCGCAGCCCACGCGGCAGAACTTTAAACGCCAAATCATGGCTGACCGAGGCGCCCTTGCGAATGCTGATGAACAATCTTGACCCCGATGTCGCCGAAAACCCCGCCGAACTG
>CAXBAL010000095.1:0-7950 GCA_963973475.1 uncultured Micavibrio sp. | reverse complement strand
AGATGTGATTACATGCCCTCCAGATCTAGATCTGGAGGGCATGTAATCACATCTGTAACTTTGCCGTCATTATCAACACTTTCCAATACAATAGGATGTCCCCAAATTTGATACATATATTTCAACACATCCTGCATGTCTTTTTCTTCAACAGGTTTGTTATGGAACTGTTGGTGCTGAAGAATAAGACGTCTGTCTGTGCGGTGGTGATATTTACTCACGTGAATATTTGGATCTCTCTCACTTAATCTGTATTGAGCAGCCAATAATTGACGAACAGTTTTAAAGCCTTTGTCGTTGTGGATACCTGCAATTTCAATAGTTTGTTCGCTATCATCATCGACTACAGCAAATAGACGGAAATCACGTATCACCTTAGGCGACATATACTTATGTATGAATGTCTCGTCACGGTAATCTTCCATTACGTCTTTGAATGTACCAAGCCAATCTTGATTATCGGCAATATCAGGAAACCATTCACGGTCTTCTTCAGTGGGCTCCATGCAAATACGTTTAATATCTTCGAACATTGCGATACCTAAGGCATAGGGATTAATACCGTTGTAAATGGGTATCTCCTTAGGCTGCCCATCGGGGCCGGGTACTGTCACAGTTTCATCATATTCGGGTTGCTTTATTACACCGGCATGGCTGGCATAGAATTCCAGCATCTGTGAATCACTCAATAGATCCATTTCCTGCATATCATGTAAAATAGTGTAGTGCCAATAACTTGCCCATCCTTCATTCATGACCTGAGTTTGTCGTTGCGGATAGAAATATTGTGCCTTATTCGCCACCATATCCATAATATTGCGCTGCCAATCCTCTAGATGAGGGGCATTATCAGCGAAAAACTCAAGCAAGTTGTCTTCTTCATCAACTTGTAAGGCATGGGAGTCACTGAGGCTTTTAAATTTAAGATTAGCGATGCTTTTGATTGTAGAAGATTTATCCGGATCCTCTGCTGCTGCTTTTTCCCGGTTTTGCTGTGAATCTGATTTTCTGGCTTTGGTACGAGATACGCTATGTGTTTCCAAGGCGTGACAAGCATCCAAGAGCCGTTCAACACGTTCCATACCATATTTTTTCTCACAATCACGGATATAATCACGCATAGTTTCAAGGTCTTCGATAATATGCTCGGCCTGCGTATTGTCCTTGAACATGTAATTGCCTTTGAAAAAGGAGTTATGTCCGTAGGCAGCGTGCGCAATAACAAGAATTTGCATAAGCGGTGTGTTGGTGTCCATACAATAAACAAGGGAAGGGTCTGAGTTGATTACAATTTCAAACGCTAGACCCATTTGACCTTTTTCCAGCTTTTCCCGTTCCATTGCATTTTGCATCCCGAAAGACCAGTGGTCATAACTGGCCGGCATGCCGACACTGGAATAGTTATCAAGCATCTGTTGATCGTTGATTAACTCAATAGAGTTGTTGTAAAAATCGAGATCATATTTTTCAACAGCGATAAATTCTTGGACTTGCGCCACGACACCAATCCAGTTTTTGGGCAGGCCGGGTTTGTCTTTAAATTCTTCTTTAATACGGGCAGGATAGCGCCATTCTCCAGCCTTGCTTGCTGGTTTTTTTAGCAGATCCATTCCATCTTCGTAATGGCTTAAGAATTCTTCAATTTTCGCTTTGGCAACCTCATGCCCTTTTGCAAGATCTTTTGTCATTGTTATTTTTCTCCCTTACGGCATTTCCGGTGTGTGGTAATAGCTCTCTGCGAAAGCAGAGATAGAACCGGAGCCAGGTTGATAGTGAGCAGCGTAGGTTTCCTTGGTTTCGAAAAACTTTCGGAAAACAGGAAAAATATCGGTACGCTCTTTTATTTCGCCTGCAAAAAACTTTCCGGGAAATTCTTGTTTAAGTACCTCGAAATCATTCATCAAAGTATTAGGAGAGCGGTAACCTGAACCTTCGACTTCAGTGTAGAAGTATCCTTGCATCGCCGGCATCATATCGCGGATCAGATTGATACATTTTTCAACATCTTCATCGCCCCACGTATCCCCATCAGATGCTTGTGCACAATACACATTCCAGTCATCGCCGGAATAACGCTCTTCCAGAATGTCTTTGACCATTTCAATACCGGATGAAACAATAGTACCACCGCTTTTAGGGTCATAGAAAAATGTCTCTTCATCGACTTCCTCTGCGTCGGTTGTATGACGAACGAAAATCAGATCGACTGTGTCATAATTGCGTTGTAAGAAATCATGCAACAGCATATAGAACAGTTTTGCATTATTTTTCTTTTCTTGATCCATCGAACCGGAAACATCCATAAGGCAGAACATTGCGGCTTGTGTCGTTGGATTCGGTTTGGCTTCATAGCGTTTATAAGATAAGTCCGATTTGGTCCATGGGCGGATTGTGTTTACGGCCTCTCCAATGGATTCCAATTCTTCATCTATTTCGGCCATGCGTTTCTGATCATCTGTTGATAGATCATTACCAAATTTCTCTATTAGAATGTCGATATTGGATTCAAAAAATGCAAGACGCAAGCTTAACCGTTTTTGATGATCCAGGGGTGTGGGCGCATCCGGATCAAAATTCGGGTTGTATTTGTTCAAGATATTATATTGCTCTTCCCGAAGTTCTAGTTTCTGCTTATTAAATTTCTTTTTGAAAGCGAGATGACGAGCCTGACGTTTTTCGAATGAACGCGAAAGATCCATCTTGTTTAATGGGCCTTCATTAGAGAAGCCTTCACGTTTATATTTTACATTATTCTCGTCAGTTCCACCTTGCTTTACAAGATTGGGCAATTGCAAATCGGCGAATAATAAATCCTGAAACTCTTCTTTCGACAAGTTAAAGACGAAATCATCCTGACCGTCTTCACCATTTCCGGCTTCACCGTCACCAGCGCCGCCACCGCCGCCGCCGCCTTCAGGGCGAGGTAAGCGTTCGCCACCATTAAATTGTTTGTTTCCCGGTACAACATTTTCGCTGATGCCGCCCTTACCGTGACGAATTCTTGGTTGACGTAAATCTTTTTTAGGCACGGTTACGGAGACATCGCCATTACCGATATCTGAAATCTTACCGTTACTGATGGCTTTCTCTACGGCTTTTTTGACGTGTTTGCGATTACGCGCAATGAATCTCTGGCGACTGGTGTTAAAACGGTCTGCCGGTTCCGATAGTCTATCATTGACTACAGTAGACATAGTGTGGCTCCCTGACTGGATGTTTTTATTATTGTTTTTAAGGAAGCAACCTTAGTTGATTAAGGTTGCTTCTGATAGGTACAAACTCAGGAGAAACTTATAGAGCCGGGCCGCCCTGGGCAAGTGCGCGTAGGCGTTTTGTCATTTGCGCTGTATAGCCCTGCTCGGCAAGTTTTCCGTGAATTTTGTCCACTCTTTCTTGCTGTTCATCACTGACAAGCGTATCGGATTGGCCAAGCTCTTGCATGTTACCCATATTGCTACGGACAAACTGTTCGATCGCTTCTGCCATGCCTGGGTGAGAGTCCCACTTCACTTTATTGGCACCGACTTTCTTTTCTTGCTTGTCTACGAAACGTGTAACTTCGTTACGGAAAAGTTTGCCATTTGAAATACGTCCGGCACGTTCAAAGCGCTTCAGATCTTCATCAAGCTCATCTTTGCTCATGATATGACCCGTATTGCTGTCGCGGAATGGCGTATTATCAATATATGCATTTGCTTTAGCGATATATTTATCAAACATATTTTGACAATATGTGTCATTCATATTTGTTTCAGCGCGTGCAATAATGTTTTTCGCATATTCTCTGTGCTTCTCGAGCAAGAAGCTTGCAATATCCTTGCGGTATTCTTTCTCGTTAGTCGTTAAGCGGTCATCTTTATCGATACGGATTTTCAAGGTTTCAATTAACAGGATCGGGTCGGCAGCAATTTCGCCTTCCTTGGCTCTGCTATTAAAAGTAGCCGATAATGTTTCAATTCCGAAACGTACGGTTCCGCCATGCATCCCGATGCGAGGATCTTCCTGCTTAATTTTCTTTTGCAGAGCAACTGCTTCGATAGGTTTGGCAACACTAGGCTCTTCCCCGTTCAGTACCAATGCTCGAGTGTATAGATCTTCCATGCTAGGATTGTTTTGATCCGGAGGAATACGGGTCATTGCACTGTACAGGCCAAGCGTATCGAATGTTTTTGGCGCGATAGGGTTTCCTTTTGCCTGTGATTCATTGTGAACTTTTTGATAGATTTTGGCTTCGTTTTCATAGCTCAGCGTATAAGGCGCTTTAATGATGCGAATACGGTCTAGAAACGCTTCATTTGTTGGGTCTTTACTGAATCTATCCCACTCACTTTCATTAGAGTGCGCAAAAATTAGACCATCAAACGGGAAGTGACCGCTGGCGGTTGGATATGTTTGTGATTCAGTTGCTTCCAAAAGCGGGTTCAAAGTTTTCAGAGGTGCTTTGAACATCTCAACAAATTCCATGATCCCCTGATTAGCAACAGATAAGGCACCTTTATATTCATATACATCAGGGTGGCTGCTTGGCAGACCATCACCAAGTTTGTCAACGTCTTTATCTCCAAGAAGGTGACTTGTATCCTGATTCTGTTCATCAGAAGGGTCAACCTTGGCGATGCCGCGGTTGTAGGCTTGAGATGGGTAAACTTTTACTACTTCAAAGGCCGCATCAAAGTCACCATTGGCTTCTTTCAAACGCTGTGTAACCCAAGGGGACGGGTTCTTTGCAATCATGGCACTCTTTGGTATGCCATATGCGTCGGTTGCTTGTGCTTTCAAGTCGGAACTTGTGAACACGTTCAGAGGGCTTTCAAATGTCGGAGACATTTGCTGTTCGCCAAGTTTGGAACGCAACACATAAATGGGGTTTTCTTCCATTTTCTCTTTTAAACGGTCACCGATCGATGATTTACCGCCACCAACAGGGCCAAGTAAGTACAAGATCTTTTTACGGGTAGCTTCCCCGCGTGCAGCACTTTGAAGATGCTCTACGATATCCTGAATCGTTTCTTCTGCACCAAAAAAATCTTTAAAAGCTGGATAGCGTGCAATTGTCTTTCCGCCATGGATACGGCGCAATTGCTGGTCTTCGCATGTTGAGGTATCAATAATTTCGGGCTCACCAATTGCCTTTAAAAGACGCGCCGCCCAGTTGTCATACATGGATGGGTCTTCTTTACAAGCATCCAAGTATTCTGAAAGAGAGTAGGTTTCTTGGTCTTGTGACTTATCAAACTGGGATTTAAGGGCTCCAAAAATATTTGATTTCTTATTGTCATTACCAGCAGCCTTCGCGTCTGCGGTATTTAATTCTTCTTGATTCTTTGGCTCTTTATTCGCCTTTGTCTCTTCGGACATATTCATCTCCCTGTTTAGGTGCGGTTTCTTTTGATTATTTGTATGCTTAGAGTAAACATTATGACGAGTCAAGACCGAATGTGGGTTTTCTATATTGCAGTTGCGTAGATAATATTAATAACCGCTTTCATGAAAAATTTAAAATTCTAACAGCTTGATAAAGCGTGACTTTATAAATGTAATTTTATGCCTATTTTTCAACATTTTTACTTATAAACGCGAAAATTATTTGCATATTTGTCGGCCCTTTTGAATTAATTTTTTTTTACTTTTGTAAAATTATTTTTAATAAGTTTTTTCCATATTTATATATTTATTTTGCATTTTTTATTATCTAAAGAGCTGCTTTTGTTTTTTACCATGCACATGGCGGGCGCGTATAAATTTTTAATACACTCTAAGGAATCGGAGGAACTTATAGACTTCATTTGGACTATACTATAAAAATGGAATCACATGGTAATAACAGTAATGGATTTCTATAGATATGAAAGAAACAGCCTTACATAGCGCGCATATTCGCGCAGGCGCCAAGATGGGTGAATTTGCCGGATATGATATGCCGCTATATTACCCGCCAGGTGTTATTAAGGAGCACGAATGGGTCCGCTCCAATGCAGGCATTTTCGATGTTTCCCACATGGGGCAGATTACATTAAAAGGCGAGGGCGTTGTTCAGTTTCTTGAAACCCTTACGCCAAGCGCGTTTGCGCCAAAAGCACATGGGCGTGCACAATATACCGTTTTGTTGAACGAAGAGGGCGGCATTATTGATGATTTGATTATCACGCGCGTCAGCGATAACGAATTTTACGCTGTTATAAACGCGGGCTGCAAAGAAAAAGACATCGCATGGATCAAATCCAAAATGCCCGATGATGTCCGCATGATTACCCATGCAGACCGCGCCCTTATTGCCATTCAAGGTGCATGGAGCGAGCGCGTTTTGCATGAGGTTCTGGGCGTAGAGGCACACGACCTTCCCTATATGCACATGATGAAGGCCGAGGCACCGGACGGCAGTGATATGCTGGTCAGCCGCGTCGGCTATACCGGCGAAGATGGCTTTGAGATCAGCGTTTATAATGAGCTGGCCGAAGAAGTCTGGGACAAACTGGCCGATCATAACGTTGTGAAACCCGTTGGTTTGGCCGCGCGCGATTCCTTGCGTCTCGAGATGGGCTATGCGCTCTATGGGCATGAAATTGATGCCACAACGTCCCCGGTCGAGGCAGGCAGCAGCTGGATTATATCCAAAAATACCAACGGCTATTTCGGCTATGACCGTATCCAGAAGGAACTGAGCGAGGGCGCAAGCCGCAAACTCGTCGCCGTGAAACTTACCGATAAGGGTATCGCCCGCGAAGGCGCGGAAATTCGCAATGAAAATGATGAAACCGTGGGCGTATTGACTAGCGGCGGGCACTCGCCAATCTTGAAAGCTTCAATCGGAATGGGCTATGTTCCGCCGGAATTAAGCGCGCCGGGGTCAAAAATATTTGTGAATGTGCGCGGGCGTAATATTGCCGCCGAAGTGGCGAGCCTGCCTTTCGTGCCGTCCAAAGTGAAATCAATCAAGAAAAACACAGCATAAAATTATCGTTAATAAGGAGTTATAAAATGGCTGAAATGAAATACACAAAGGATCACGAGTGCATCTATGTTGATGGCGATGTTGCATGGGTGGGAATTACCGATTACGCGCGTGAAGCGCTGGGGGATCTTGTTTATGTGGAACTGCCTGAAGTCGGAAAATCTGTTTCCAAAGGCGATGATTTCGCCGTGGTGGAATCGGTAAAAACCGCCGCTGAAGTTTATTCCCCGGTTGATGGTGAGGTGATCGAGGCCAATGATAATATGCCTGATGACCTGGAACTCATTACCAAAGCGCTCAATGAAGGTGGCTGGATTGCCAAGATCAAGATGAGCGACGCCAGCCAGTTAGATGGCCTGATGGATGAGGCGGCGTATAAAGACTACACCGCCAATCTTGACTAAACTCGCGATAAACGAATCTGTAACTTAAAGGTTTAATAAGTATGCGTTACCTTCCCCAAACCCAAAATGCCCGCGAAGCCATGTTGGAAAAATGCGGCTATAAAAACGTAGATGAGCTATACCGCGATGTGCCGAAAAAGGCCTTTGTAAATGGCTTGCTTGATTTGCCGATGCATCAGGGGGAGCTTGAAGTCGAGCGTTATATGGGCGCGTATGCCAATGAAAATCACGCCGCCGTGGATGGTCCGTTTTTCCTCGGCGCGGGAACGTATTTTCATCACATCCCTTCCAGTGTGGATTATATTATTCAACGCTCCGAATTCCTGACCGCTTACACACCTTACCAGCCCGAAATTGCGCAAGGCACGTTGCAGGCGATATTCGAATACCAAACCTTTATCGCCCAGCTTACAGGGCAGGATATCGCGAACGCTTCTATGTATGATGGTGCCACGGCCGCAACCGAAGCAGCCTTGATGGCGCTACGTGTCACAAAGCGTAAGAAAATTGTGATCGGCAATGCGATTCATCCTGATTACAAAGAGGTGCTGGAATCCTATATGTGGAATTTTGATGGCGAAATTGAAATCACAG
>CAXBAL010000094.1:0-7961 GCA_963973475.1 uncultured Micavibrio sp. | reverse complement strand
CTTTTTTGGCCCTGACAGGCGCCGCATTCGCACCACCGCTTATCATGGCCCGCAGCGCCGCGACACTGACAACCAGCGTCCTGATAATGGCCCGCCGCTTATTGATTTTGTTACCTCTGCCCCGCATAAAAAGCTGGAAGACACAGTTCAGCATATATCAAAGAATAAAGACTACGATTAAACCATTACGCTCGGATAACAGTTAGAATATTATGGATCATTACAATCAAGCCCCGCGCCGCAAAGCCGAATTCATCACGCCCCCTAACACCTTGAAAGCCAAGATCGGTTCAGGCGGCCTGAGCGAAGCCATCTTGAATAAGGCGCAAGAACTGCTGGAAAATAATACCGTCGATTTCCTCCCCTTGGGCGAGATGTATTTGAACACGCTTATGAAGGGTATTGATAAGGCGAAGAATGCGCATCCCGATGAAGATCAGGAGCATCTTATCACCAGCATGCTTTATCCAGCTATGCAGCTTAAGGCCAACGGTGGCATGTTTCATTATCCCTTAGTTACTAAAATTGCTGATCGCCTGATACAGTATCTGGAAGTTATTGAAAACGCCGATAATGAAGCGCTTGAGATTACTCTGGCGTTCCATACAACTATTCGCGCCGTTATACTTGGCCGCATTACGGGTGATGGCGGGCGTCACGGCGCGGAGCTGATTGATGCCCTTGACGAGGCATGTGAGCGTTATTTTGAACGCCACCCTAATCCGCTTAAGGCTTAATCCCATATATTTTTAAATTTCAGGAATATACTCTTTCAGTACAGGGCCCATGCAAACACGGTCAATCGCGGTGGTGCGCCCTGTATTGTCGCTGGTGACAATCATAACGCCGCATACAGTGCCCGGCCCGCTTGCCGGGCGCATTTTATCGACCGGCATTTTCGTGACAAAGCGCTGAATGGGGACTTGTTTGTCTGCGCCGATAATGCTGTCGTAATCGCCGCTCATGCCTGCATCGGCCTGAAAGCCTGTGCCGCCCTTTAAGATATGCGCATCGGCGGTCGGGATATGCGTGTGCGTGCCGACAACGGCTGATACCTTGCCATCAAAGTAATTGGCAAAGGCCAGCTTTTCAGAGGTTGTTTCGGCATGGAAATCGACAAAGATGGCGTGTGCGGTTTGTCCCAAGCGCTCATTCGCCAGAGCTTCCGCCGCGCAGCGGAACGGATCATCAATCGCATCCATAAAAATTCGCCCCATAGCATTCATGACTTTAATCACGCGGCCATCATCCAGACGGTGCTCGGTCATGCCTTTACCAGGCGTGCCGGGGGGGAAATTGATCGGACGAATCAGACGCTGGCTTTGCTGGATATAAGGAATAACCTCGCGTTGATCCCAAACATGATTTCCGGTTGTGATAATATCTGTGCCGAGCTCATAAAACTCTTTGCAGATTTTCTCGTTAATCCCGCGGCCATGGGCGGCGTTTTCACCGTTTACAATCACCACATCGGGTTTCAGCCTGTCTTTTAGCTTCGGCAAATATTCCGCCAACGCCTCGCGGCCCGAACGGCCATAAATATCACCAATAAATAAAATTCTCATGTGTTTGTTTTATCATCACTTTGATAACAATGCACATCTTTTGGTGTAATCACCCAATCCAGCGCTTGATCATGGTCTTCGGCGGGAAGATTAAAAAGTACGGCTTGTTTGGAATACGCGTACCCAACGGCCAAAACAGGTTTATCCGCGCGTAAGTTCGAGAGCGTCGCATCATAAAAACCTCCACCATAACCCAAGCGGTGGCCTTTACGATCAAACGCAAGCATCGGTACAACCACAATATCGGGACGAACATATTCGGTAGCTTCATTTACAGCGGGCTGGAGGATATCAAACTCCCCCTTCACCAATTCATCGCTCTCCTGCCAGCACACATATTTCAAAATCCTGCTGTCCTTTTGCATGACAGGCAGGGCGACGTGATGCCCCTGCTCTATCAGCAAATGCAGCAGATCACTTGTGTCGATCTCGCGTCCTTTTGGCCAATAAACGCCGATAATAGAGCCTTGTACAGGTTTGATAGATTTCAGGAAATTCTTAGCGGCGTTTTCCGGATCTTCATCCCGAATATCCATACGCTCACGGTGCCGTTTGGCTTCTATACGATAAACTTGCTTTTGCTCGGACATCAATGAAAAGCTCCAGAGGCCGCGACTGCGGTCCGCGAAAAGGTTCGCGTTCTTAAATTGAAAAATGTGTGCCGCGCAAGCCGTGACCATGTGAAATCCACGCGTGGCCCCTTATAAAAAGGTGGGTGCCGTATACGCTGCTCCCCAATGCAAAGAGAGTGGAACAGAACAGGGACAGCTCCCTAGCGTTGATTATCGGCCTCCGGGATTAAGTTGGTACACGTACCCCGCAGCACACTTCTAATGATATATACTAATTTTAAGCCGCTTGTATACGTTTTGCAATCAAATCGATTCGCTCGGCCAGCGAATTTATGGCTTCGGACACCATTTCTTCATGCTTTTCAAAGTCTTCCTTTGTTTCCACATGGTCGCCCAAAGCAGATAATGTCTCGCGCAGCTCAAAGATTTCATCGGCCAGCATTAACGAGGTAAGCACCAGCAGGTGATTTTCGTTGGACGCCGCGCCCGCAGCGGCAACGGTTTTAATTTTGGTGTCGACATAGCTCCCCAGATCAAGAACGCGCTGTTCTTGTCCGTCATCACATTCCATACCGAAAGTGCGCCCGTTAATAGTCAGATTAATATGAGCCATGGTCTTGTGTTTCCGTTCCTGAGATTACGCCGCGTTTTCTTCGCCGAGCAGTTTTTCGACCTTTTCGATCGCACTGTCCAGACGTTTTGCAATGGCCTCACCGGATACGCCGGAGGTCTTGCCGTTTTCATTGGAAGGGGAAGATGCAAACATATCGCGCTGTTCGCCTTTGCGTGCCATCTCCATCGTCTCGACAGAGTGTTCCAATTCACCAATAATACTATTTAAATTCTGTAATGCAGATCGAATTGCGGACACGTGCAAAATCCTTTCCCTATAAAAATCATTTTTTCGAATGTTTGGACGCTACCAGTATTCTTAAATTACGGTCAAGCCTGTGTTGAAGTTTTACGCGAAATAGTCACAACAAATCTTGACGCGCGGCCAAAGCGGCGGCATTGTATGCCCATTCACCAAACTTATAAGAGATAAAGAGTAGATATGACGCTTGCAGCCGCCGAGAACAACGCCCCCCAAACCGATGTCAATTTGCGCCACATGGCCAACGCCATCCGCGCCCTGTCAATGGACGCCGTACAAAAGGCGAATTCCGGACACCCGGGGATGCCGATGGGGATGGCTGATGTTGCGACTGTGCTCTATTCCAAATTCCTGAAATTCGATGCCAAGAATCCTGAATGGCCGAACCGTGACCGTTTTGTGCTCTCCGGCGGTCACGGCTCCATGTTACTTTATTCGCTGAATTACTTAAGCGGTTACGAGAAAATGGCCCTCGACCAGCTCAAAAATTTCCGCCAGTTGGGCGGCATTTGCGCCGGCCACCCAGAAGTAGAACATGACGCAGGCATCGAGACAACCACAGGCCCGCTGGGCAACGGTCTGGCCACCGCTGTTGGTATGGCAATTGCGGAACGCCGCCTAAACGCCCGTTATGGTGACAACCTAATCAATCACTATACCTATGTAACTTGCGGTGATGGGGATTTGATGGAGGGCATTAGCCATGAGGCCTGCTCGCTTGCCGGGCATTTGAAGCTCAACAAAATGATCCTGCTTTATGATGATAACTCGATCTCCATTGACGGCTCGACCGATTTGTCCTTCACCGATAACACCGAAGAGCGCTTCAAGGCTTATGGCTGGAACACAACCAGCATCGACGGCCATGATTTCGACCAGATCGAAGCCGCCATTAAGGCCGCGCAAGATAGCGACAAACCAAGCCTGATTTGCTGTAAAACCAAAATTGGCTTCGGCGCACCGACCAAAGAAGGCTCAGCCTCCTCTCACGGTGCTCCGCTTGGCGATGAAGAAATCGCAGGCGCGCGCAAGAATTTGAACTGGCCGCATGCGCCGTTCGACATTCCGGCCGATGTTTTAAGCTGGTGGAACGAGATCGGCACGCGCGGCGCGAGCGAGCGTAAGGCATGGGAAGAAACGCTTAAAACCCATGACATGCGCGAATGTTTCGAAAAATTCCAGGGTGCCAACTTCGCCAAAGCGATTGCCCCTGTCATTCAGGAATTGAAAAAAGAATTCGCAACCGAGAAACCAAAGAAAGCCACGCGCCAGACTTCCGGTATTTGTCTCGAGAAGCTCGTCGATAAACTCTGGCTCCTCATGGGCGGCTCTGCCGACCTGACAGGTTCTAACAACACCAAAGTCAAAGCATCAGAAGTGTATAATGACCAAAATTATGGTGGCAATTACATCAATTACGGCGTACGCGAATTCGGCATGGCCGCTGCGATGAACGGCATGGCGCTACACAGCCCGATTGTGCCTTACGCTGGAACCTTCCTGCAATTTGCCGATTATTCCCGCCCTGCCATTCGTTTGGGCGCACTGATGAAGCAGCGCGTCATCCACGTCATGACCCATGATTCGATCGGACTTGGCGAAGATGGCCCGACGCACCAACCTGTCGAGCATCTGGCCGCCCTGCGCGCGATCCCGAATCTTTACGTCTACCGTCCGTGTGATGGCGTTGAGACAGCCGAAAGTTGGGAACTTGCAATCAATGATCTGGACAGCCCGTCTCTGCTCGCCTTGACCCGTCAAGGCTTGCCGACACTCTGTGAGTACCGCGAAGAGAATATGACCGCCAAAGGTGCCTATATCCTGAAACAGCAAGGTGATAAGCCAGAAGTCACCCTATTCGCCTCCGGCTCCGAAGTCGAAATCGCACACGGTGCTTACGAAGAGCTGGCGGGCGAAGGCAAATCCGTACGCCTCGTCTCCGTGCCCTGTATGGATCATTTCCTCGAAGGCGACAAAGACCATTTCGTTGATCTTGTCTGCAATGACAGCGTTAAAGTCGCGGTTGAGGCTGGCGTTCGCCAAGGTTGGGACGGCATCATCGGTGCGCATTCACCCTTCATCGGCATGAACGGCTTCGGTGCGTCCGCCCCGATAGAAGATTTATACAAACATTTTGGCATCACTACTGAAGCCGTTCTGGATGCGGTGCGCAAGAAATTAGGCTAAAAGCCTAATTCTCGCAAAAACCTGAATATATTGCCCTTACGGAATTGACCTTTGGGGTCGATGGCTATAAATAACTTAGGCAAATTATAACCAATAAATAAGGGCAAGAACATGACGGTAAGAGTTGCAATTAACGGATTTGGCCGCATAGGCCGTTTGGTCGCACGCGCCATTATCGAATCAAAGCATACAGATATGGAATTGGTCGCAATCAATGATCCCGGCGGGAATTTCTTTCCGTTGCTGAAATATGATTCCATCCATGGCCGCGCCCCGTTTGATGTGACCCGCGGTGACGATGACACCATCTTGATTGATGATATGCCCGTCCACCGTTTCCGCAGCCGCGACCCACAAGAACTTGATTGGGGCCGTGAAGGTGCTGATATCGTCTTCGAATGCACCGGCAAATTCAACCACCGTGAAGGCGCGCAAATCCACCTTGATCGCGGCGCAAAGAAAGTGCTGATTTCGGCCCCCGCCAAGGACGAAGACCTTACCGTTGTTTACGGCGTGAATCACGAGCTGCTCAAGCCCGAGCACAAAATTGTTTCTAATGCGTCTTGCACCACAAATTGCCTCGCCCCCGTTGCCTATGCCCTGCATAACGAGATCGGGATCGAGCGCGGATTTATGACTACCATTCATTCCTATACCGGCGACCAGAACACCGTGGATGCGTCCCATAAAGACCCGTTCCGCGCCCGCGCCGCCGCCATGAACATGATCCCGACCACAACAGGTGCGGCTAAGGCCGTCGGCCTTGTGCTGCCTGAACTCAATGGCAAGCTGGACGGCGTCTCTATTCGTGTGCCGACCCCGAACGTGTCCTTGGTTGACCTTAAATTCGTCCCGTCCCGCAAAACAAGCGTGGAGGAAATCAACGCAGCCGTCACCAAATATGCGGAAGGTAAGTTAAAAGGCATACTGGGCGTTTACAGTGATCCATGCGTCTCCAGTGACTTCAACCACGACCCGCATTCCGCGATGTTCTCGCTGGAAGGCACCAAGATTGTCGATGAGTCGCTCGTGCGCGTCATGGCGTGGTACGACAATGAATGGGGCTTCTCAAACCGTATGCTTGATACCGCCGAAAAAATGCACGCTGTAGGCTATGAATAGCCCGGAAAACTGCTGTTAATTTTTTTCCCAGAAGAATTATATTTTTTTAGAAAAAAGTCGTTGACGCATAATATAAGCAGGAGTATAAATTTTCTCCTAAACCGTTCTCCGTGGCAAACCCGGTCTTGAAATTTCGATTTCAGGCCGGGTTTTTTAGTGCCCGATACGCAAGGATTATATGAGCCTGAGCGGAACTTTAAGCGCAAAGAACGGTTTGTTACATGCGGGCGCATTAGGAGATTGAAGCCAATCATTAAACCCACAGTTTATATTTTCATATAAACTTAACTATTTGTTGAAATTATCGCGGAAATACCTTATATTATGACCATGACACAACACAGCCTGATGAAAAATTCTGCCAAACGCGCGATGACCACTATTGGTCAGAAAGCCTGTATGGTGCTGGATCATTTAGTCGAGGCATTAGGCTCGGAGCCGTCCTCCTCTATTCGTCGCGCTTTAATTCTTATTGATATCGACCAATATCCCGGTTCGACACAGACCGCAATTATGGAGCGCCTAAATATCAATAAATCTGCCCTGAACCGCGAGATTGACTGGCTGTTCAATTATGGTTGTATAATGGTGCAGGATAGCGCGCAGGATGGTCGGTCCAAGCAAATCCATGTTTGCGGATATTCAAAAAAAGCCCTGAATTCCGCGTTGGATTACTGTGAAAATGATCATGAAAAGCTAAAGTTTTTCTTGCATAATACTGACAAAACCCTTAAAAGTGAGAAATCAACCTTGCGTGATGCCAAAATTGTTGCTTCACTTTTTGTGAAGAAAGAAGCAGAAAAACAAGGCATTATCGGGAATTTGTACGGGGGTTCGCCCTCCACAGACAACCGCGCATTAAACAAGTTGATAGAAACAGGAATTATAGAAGACGATGCTTAAACTAAGCGAAAAGGCACAAAACACATTTGCACAAGGGTTAGAAATGACCTTTGGACAAGGGCGTGCTACTGCTCAGTCTCCTTACACTCTTGCTGCCAATGATCACGTTGGCATTACAGACCGCTTTGGCCTTTCTGCCAGCCTGCCAACACAGGAACCTGCAAACGCCCCTACTCTACAGTTTGCGAATTTCGGTTAATTCACCCCCTATTTTTTCATAGAAGTTACGGCTATCCCTTGTCTTAAGGGAATTCTTTGGCTATAAATTTTAAAGATTTATAGATTTCCAAAAGGAGCCCCCATGTTCAACCAAAAGCAGCTATCAAAGATTTCTAACGGTAAAGGTTTTATTGCCGCACTCGACCAAAGCGGCGGATCAACCCCGAAAGCCCTGAAACTCTATGGCGTGGACGAGAGCGAATATTCCGGCGAAGATGAAATGTTTGCCAAAGTGCATGAAATGCGCACGCGCATCATTACTGCACCAGCCTTTAATGGGGAAAAAATCCTTGGCGCTATCCTGTTTGAAAAGACTATGGACAATACCGTTGAGGGCATTCCTACCGCACAGTATCTCTGGGAGAAGCTGGAGGTCGTCCCATTCTTGAAAGTCGACAAAGGTCTGGCTGATGAACAAGACGGCGTGCAGCTTATGAGAGCGATGCCAACGCTGGACGAGCTTCTAAGTCGCGCGGTTAAGGCTGGTGTCTTCGGCACCAAGATGCGCTCAGTCATCAA
>CAXBAL010000093.1:0-7980 GCA_963973475.1 uncultured Micavibrio sp. | reverse complement strand
CGAGACAAAAGCCATCAAAAATCTCGGCCATCGGTGCTTTGCCGCCTCTAACGCTCTCTTGCACAGCATGCAGGGTCGCAAGGCCTTGGTATTTGATAATGATACCGCCCAGAATGGCTGTCATAAACGCCAAAAGCAGCGTCGTCAGGATTCCGATTTCGTCGCCGACCTGTATAAATACATAGATCTCGACAATCGGGATCAGAATGAAAATAATGAAAAACGGCATAATGCCTCTTGTTCTTTAGCGTTAAAAGACTAATCTATGTCTAATAAAGGATAAAAAAAGGAAAGAAAAGATTTGTGTCTTTTTCAATGGTCTTTACCTTTATTAACGATAGATATGTTATAGTAGAAACAACGCCAATTTCCAAGGAAAGCACGTGAGCGCAGATTTAATTGTATACGGAGTAATAGCAGCAGGACTAATTTTCTGGCTGCGCAGTATCTTGGGAACACGTCATGGCGATGAGCGAGAGCGCCCAAATCCAATGAGCAGCGCTGCGGCCGAAAGCGCGCAAGGTCCTGCCGAGTTGAACGCAGCGCCTGAGCAAGAGCACAAATCACCGTCCCAACGTATATTGGAAATTTCACAAAATCCCAAAGGCGCGTTTTGCATTGAAAACAAATCAGCCGAGAATGGTTTGCTGGATATTGCCAAACACGCAAAAAAATTCGACATCGATTTCTTTGCCGAAGCCTGTCAGGACGTTTTCGTTATGATTGTCGAGGCCTTTGCCAGAGGCGAGCGTGAAACCTTGCAGGATTTATTGCGCAAAGATGTGTATGAGGCCTTTGAAGGCGCGATTACCGAGCGCGAGAAAACGGGTGAGAAATTGGAAAGTGAAATTCACGCTATCCGCAAAGCGCAGGTTATCTCGGCGATGGTCGATAAAAAACACGCGTTCATTACCGTACGTTTCCTTGCCGATGAAACACGCGTGCTGCGCGATGAAGAACACAATATCCTTTCCGGCAATCCCGACCGTGTCTCTGAAATGGTGGACATCTGGACATTTGCCCATGATTTATCGGGCCGTGATCCGCGCTGGCTTCTCATTGAAACGCGTAGCGAAGATCCGGAAACCGATAACGATATCGTGCCTGATACAGCGTAATTGCTGTTTATAGTTTGGACGATGATAAAGCCGTCCTCTGTTATTTCAAAAACCGCATGCTACATTTAGTGCATGCGGTTTTTATTATTTTCAGCACTGGCGGTTATGATGTTAAGTTCTTGTGAAGAGGCTGCGCAAGCGCCCGAGGCACCGCTCGAAGAACCAAAACCGCCCGAGCTACGCCTTATTCAAACGTCTTACACTGAATTGCCGGGTTGGGGCAGTGATGATTACACCGAGATCATAACGCCGCTGGTGCGTAGCTGCGAGCGCATATTAAAACGTAGTAGCGAAGAGCGTTTCGGTCCGTTGGAGCAAGCCGGAACCTATGAAGACTGGCAATCGGCTTGCCGTGAATTTGCGAAAGTGGCGACAGGCACATCGGCAGACATTAAAGCCTTTATCGAGAGCACATTTACGCCTTATCAGGTTTTGGCAGATGATAATCCCGAAGGGTTATTTACGGGCTATTACGAAGCCACGCTGAATGGCTCGGCCATAAAAAGCGAGCAATATGCGCATCCTTTATATAAACGCCCTGATGATCTGGTCATGGTGGATCTCGGCCAATTCCGTGAACATCTGAAAGGCGAGCGTATTGCGGGGCGCGTAATCGGCGGCAACTTAAAACCGTATGAGAGCCGTGAGGAGATCGTTGCCGGAAACTGGCCGCATAATGATCAGGTGCTGGTCTGGGTCGATAGTGCGGTGGACGCGTTCTTCCTGCAAATTCAGGGCTCTGGCCGTATTATGATGGATGACGGCACGATGATGCGCGTCGGTTATGCAGGGCAAAACGGGCATCCTTATTATGCAGTTGGGCGTGAGCTTATAAAGATGGGTGTGCTCACTAAGGAAACTGTCTCAATGCAATCAATCGAGCAGTGGCTGGAGCAAAATCCCGACCGCGCCGATAACATAATGAACACCAATCAATCCTACGTCTTCTTTCAAGAGTTGGATGGTGAAGGGCCGCTAGGCGGGGAGAATATCGCTTTAACGCCGCGCCGCTCTTTGGCGATAGATCGTTCGCTTCTGCCTTACGGTCTTCCGCTTTGGGTTGATATTGCACCGCCGATGGAGGGCGAACAGGGCTTACAACGCATGATGATCGCGCAAGATACAGGCGGTGCCATCCGCGGGCCTGTGCGCGGCGATGTGTTCTGGGGATATGGCGATGAGGCCGAAACGATTGCGGGGCACATGAAATCAAGCGGGCGCTATTGGGCATTACTGCCGAAATCGCTGGATATCAAAAGCGATCAAAATCCTTAATACGGAATAGGGTAATTGCGGCGCACAGAGGCGATATCATCCAGCACATCTTTTGATAAATCCAGATTAACCGAATCGATATTTGTTTTTAATTGTTCAATTGTCGTTGCGCCGATGATATTGGCGGTGACGAAGGGACGTGAGTTCACAAAGGCCAGCGCCATCTGGCAAGGATCTAGCGCATATTTTTCAGCAATTTTTAAATAGGCCTCAATCGCCGCATTGGCTTGCGGCGTATCGCGGTTTTCCGGGCGTGGATCAATGGCAAGGCGCGTGCCCGCGGGGCGTTTTCCGCCGAGGTATTTTCCACTGAGCAGGCCTCGTGCGAGCGGTGACCACGCCAGAAGGCCGCAATCCTCGGCGACTGCAATCTCATGTAAATCCGGCTCGAACAGGCGATCCAGAAGGGAGTATTCATTCTGGATGGATTGCATGCGCGGCAGATTATGCTGCTCGGCAAGCGCCAGATATTTCATCGTGCCCCAAGCGGTTTCATTGGAAAGGCCGATATGGAGGATTTTACCGTCCTTTATTAATTCAGCTAAGGTTTGCAGGACTTCCAGAAAATTATCTTCGGTGCGGGTGCGATCAAAATGCGGGCTGTAATCCCAATGCCGTTGAAAACAATACGACCCGCGATTGGGCCAGTGGAGTTGGTAGAGGTCGATATAGTCGGTTTGCAGGCGCTTTAGGGAGCCTTCGACAGCGGCGAGAATATTCTTACGGTCAATCTTGTTCTGGCCATTACGAACCCAGCCCAAGCCGGGTCCGGCGATTTTGCTGGCAAGTATAACTTTCTCGCGGTTTTTACGGGCGGCAAACCAGTTACCGATAATGGTTTCGGTTGCGCCGTAAGTGTCCGCGGAGGGTGGTACGGCGTACATCTCTGCGGTATCGAAGAAATTGACGCCTTGATCCAGCGCGTAATCCATTTGCGCATGACCTTCGCCTTGGGTGTTCTGTTTACCCCATGTCATGGTGCCGAGGCAAATAAGACTGACATCAAGGCCGGTGCGGCCAAGTTTTTTGTATTTCATGGGAAAATATCCTGCTGTTTATAGAATTTGTTTGCGGTATTTGTCGAAATCAAATTGCAACTGGTTCGGATCATTCGGCAACGGCGTTGGATAGGTCAAATCCGGTGGATAGGCGAATATAGCAGGCAAAGCATTATTAAAATTTTTGACAATATCCGGGTCAACTTCACGGCGCCCGATTAATATACGCGACAAACCCAGGCCATAGGTTTCATCCGGAGCAAAAAAGCATTGAACGGGCATCAGGCGGTAATCACCGAAGGAATCGTAATGGGAGAACCACACGCGTACAGACCCATCTGTAAAATCGAGCACTTCGCTGAAGTATAAAGTATAGGGATAGGGAACATTGAGCTCTATAAACGTTTTGCAAATGCCGTATTGCATGCTGGATTGAAAAGGTTTGAACATCCACCAGAGGCCATACCCGACCAAAGCGATAAGGGCCAAATACAACATTTGTTTCTGCCGTTTTTTACGCAGCGCTAATTTTTTTTGCGCCATCGGGCTGAGCTTGCGTGGTTTGTCCTGATCATCGCCAAATGACAATTCCCGCCGGAGCATCTTTTTTGCTCTGGCAAGTTGCCGGGCGGCTTCGTTCGGATCTTTTGATTTTGTTGTAACCATAGCCGAAGCGGGTATCCTTTAACTTACTTTTATACGGGAGATGGATTCTTCTTTTTGCGCTAGCTTGCTGGCATCCACGATTTCCTGAACAATTTCATTAATAACTTCGCTGATCATTGCGCTTCTGGACTCGCCGCCCTCGCTCTTGGATAAAACGCGGCGCCTGATCTCGTTTCGGGCGCTTCCGCCGGGGAAGCTTGCTGCCAGCATTTGACGGCCACGGCTTGCGCCCAGTTTCAAGTAGACGCGGTTACGGATGGCCACGTCTTCCGCAGAAGTTGATAGCGCCCAAAGTTCAATGGGGCCGAGAGTATTGTAAAGGTGCTGCTCGTAACGGCCATCGGTTGAGCCGAGCACGAAGAGACAAGGCGCCCCAATAGATTTTGGACCTGTCAGTTTTGTGCGGATAATCTGGCGCGCGGTTTCGGATAGACCGAAGCGTTCCTGCACGTCATCGACGGCTTTATCGGAAATAGCCGTACCCAGAACCCAAACGCCTGTGGCCAAATCAACCATGTCCTTGTCGAAATCATCCAGCAGCTGGGAGGTCAGTACGATTTGTACGCCGCGCTTACGGCCTTCGCGCACGTCACGAATGATCTGAGAGCGCACCGATACAGATTTACTGGTACGGTGGAACTCGTCATAACAAAGACGTTTCGGTGATTCCGCAATTTGCTGCAAATTCATCTCGTGATAGGGCTGGTATTTCTCGGGTATGTGCAAGAGCACCTCTTTACCCATCCACCACGAGCGCACAAGCGCATGACGTGCAAGCATGTACATAATGGCGGTCTGGCGGTCTGCGGATTCATCGCCTTGCGGTGCGACGTCCATCAGGTCGAGCGAGCAAATACGGGCATCGGCAATATCGAACTGCGTGACCGAGGATAGAATTGGGTATTCGCGGATAGACGATGTTATCATGCGCTCGAACGCACCGATAACTGATTCCGAACTGAAGCCAACGGAAGTTTCCTCCAATAACGAGCGAATTTGCGGGCGGCGCGAGGCCGTGATCGAATCATTCAGCGTTGGTACGGCGTGACGTTGGGCAAGACTGGCGACGTGGTATTGGCCAAGGTCGTACATTTTGTCCACCACATCCCACCAATAGGGGTCGGCAGGAAGATGGACATTAAATTTCTGGATGGCTTCATCGACTTCGGATTCAAGGCGCGGCAAATACGGGCGCGCCTCGGCATTGGCAACCTTATCATCGCGCCAGCGGAACATCTCGTCCACGACCAAGCCCGCAAGTTGCTGGATACCATCATAGGGCTTATCGTAGCCCGGCGGCGTACATAAAAGGGTAATAAGCTCAACAAGATAACTGCGTTCCTCAGGCAAGGGGTAGCGGCAACCGAGCTGGGTGTCGAAAGGGTTAATCGCATATTGATGCGCCATCTGAAGACGGTAATAGGCAACTTCATGCTGTCTGTTAAGTGGAAGCGCTTCTTTAATCAGGGAGATCAGACCTGATGATGAAGGGCCGATATCAATAACAGCGATATAGGGAAGCTGGCTAAGACCCGGGCTCAGGATGGTACCCAAATTCATTGTGTTCAAAAGAACGGATTTACCGGCACCGGGCTGGGCGAAGATCAGATCAAACCATGTCGTGGTCAGGTTAGTACCGGTCTGGTACGGCCAGACTTTACCATCGGGCGTTCTGAAGAGCATAGAGCCCTGCGTAAACGGGCTGGATGGGCGTTGCCAAGGCAAGAGTTTCATAATTTCAAACATAGGCGCAACACCGGTTGGTGCCGTACCGGCGCACATAACGCCCATTGCCGATGACATGATACATTCTAGCGCATCACCGGAAAATTCACTGACCTGCGAGTAACCCCAACTTTCCACTGATTGGACAAGAATGGAGAGCTGGTCAATGATTGCGTCTTTTTTCTCAATCGGACACCAAGTCGCGAAAGAACAGCGGAAGCTCACTACGGGCTCACTGCGCGCCATGGATTGCAGGCCCTCCAGTGAGTATTTAATCTGTTTGTTGGCGGCATTGGTCGGCCCCATCATAGTGGCGGCAAACGCACGGAATACTGTGGCTTCTGAGCCTCCGCCCTCGACAAGGAAGGAAATGCGGAACGGTATATCTGAATCAACAAGGCGGTTCAGTAAAACCGGGAATGCCGTGGCATCCATTGGGCCCAAGGTCATATCGGCTCCGGCCCAGAGCATGTTACCGATGCGAACAATAGATTGACCCATAATTTTGGCATCTGCGGCCACAATCTGATTGGGTAGGCTCGGCCAGAGTAAATCTGACATATCAACGTTGCTGGTTGGCGCTCTTGGCGGTATGGGGTCACCAGGCAGACAGGCGCGCCAATTTTCGTTAGCGCGGTCAGGGAACATATTGCCGCGCACTTTGCGCAGGGCTTCATGCACCTCCAGAAGATCGGCGCTGATGCCAAGCTCGCTTAGGGAGGACATGACAGAAGAGATGAAACTTTTATGACGCGTTCTTAAGGGGTCAAGGGCGGCAAATGGATATTGTGCCTGCCCGGCCGAGAGCCATTCTTTAGCGCGCTCTTTTGCTTCTTTGCTGGAACGTTCATGCTCGCTTTTGGTCAGTATAGTTGGGCGCGTCCATAGGACGAAATAGCATTCTTCATGGGTCAGGAAGCGCTCCAGATGAGACACCCGCTCGTTAAAGAGATCGTTCATTTCCAGCCCGCATGCTTCGGCGGTCTGGCGGCTCGGCCTGATCAGAGTTTCCAGTTCTTTACGAATACGGTTCGGGTCGCGCGCAAAATAGACCTGCATAGCGTGGCCTTGGCGGTCGAACCGTGCCCCGATTTTTATCGTCGAGGCTTCAACGATTTTATTATATTCCTCATCACCGATAATCTGTTTGCTGCCCTGAACTTTGATATAGGAAATCAGGGATCCGTCCACAGAGACAAGCGTGGTCGCATTGTCCGATGTTTCCAAATTAATAAGGGAAGCAATGGATTGTTTGAACCCTTTTTGGAAAGGAAGAATAAGTTTTTCGAGCAGTTTCATAGTATACGGAACATCGCTGTTTATATTGATCTTTAATTATACTGAATAAATTCAATATACCATAGCTGCTTTTGGTAAAATATTACAATTTCTGAAGATTGCAGCGTTTATGCGCCAATGGCTTTATATATCGAAACCCATTGCGGTGGAGTTTTCCCGCCGAAGGGACCATTCTTGGAGCGCCAATAGGCTAGGATTTGCGGAAACTGGTTAAATTCAAGATCGGCTTCTTTGATGATGCGGCGATCCAGTGGAAAAAGTTTTACGCCGGACAGTTTTTTGTCCCTGAAATGATAATGTTTGTCACCCAGATAATCTTGAAGGACGCTGGAGAGAATAAAAGGGTCATCTGTGCCCAATCTGTTTTTTACTTCCTCACGGCGACCCATCAAAATATCCAATGTCTTACGCGCGGCATCGGCCATTGGCCCTTGTGAAATACGGGCAACGTAAATAGCTCTGGCAATGTGATTAAGGCGCGCTTGTGTTATTTCGGGCAGCCAGATTAAAACACCGGAGCGCATATTGTTAACATTGTCCAGATTGAAGCACTGATGACAAAATATGCATAAAGTTGTGAGATTGCTCTCGCGGTCATCATTCTTATTGCTGTTGATGTGGTGAATTTCTTGATATTTCTGCGCTTCAAAACCGCAGCATTGGCAGGTGTGATTATCGCGCTCGAATATTTTCTGCTTCAACTCGGGCGGTAGTTTCACAGCAGAAGAGGAGCCGGTCTTTGCGGCTCCTCCCTGTATGGCTTTGGCTTTCCCGATCGGGCGAGCAATGCCAAGTGCAAGTTTAAGTGCGTTCATATTATGTAACGTTAAAGCCAACCGCATTCAATTCAGCGGCCTCTGTGGCCACGCCGTCGGTACCAACTGTTTCGAACATCGCTT
>CAXBAL010000092.1:0-8001 GCA_963973475.1 uncultured Micavibrio sp. | reverse complement strand
GAAAAAGAAGCTCGGCTCTGGCGTTGTTGCGCTGGTGGCTACCAATGACGGCAAGGCATCCATCGTGGTGGGTGTAACCGATGATTTAACAGGCAAGCATAGCGCCGTTGATCTGGTACGTATCGGTTCCGAGGCTTTGGGCGGCAAAGGCGGCGGCGGTCGTCCTGACATGGCCCAAGCGGGCGGCCCGAATGCGGGCGCGGCCAATGATGGCGTCAAAGCCATTGAAGGCGCGCTGGCCAGTTAATCGCAATTTACTGATTAATATTTAGCCTAAATCAATACTCGGATCGCTCTTTAGCGGGCAGGACATATGTACGTTGACCACAGATGTTTTGGCATAGGTGAGGGCATCGGCGCTTTCACTCTGCCATTTGGAACCGTGTCCGGGCAGGCTCTCAATTGCTGTTCTCAGTCGGTCGAGTATCCCTGTAATGGAACGCATTTCGGCGGCGCTGATTTGTAAGGGCTCGCCTTTACGCACTTCATCAAACCCATGGCGCAAGCTATGCTCTTCAAATAACGCTCTGTTGGCAGTAATAAGTGAATCTCGCACTTCTTTATCACCGTCAGTCAGGAAGGATTGCGGTACTTCTTGTAATATACGGATCATGTCATAGAGGTAATGCGATTTCTTATCAATATCCTGATAGGCTTTCGGGCGGATTTGCACTTCGAAAACGCCGTGGCGCCCTTTGCCGATATCCAGATCAATATTGAAATTAATTGATCCGGCATAGCCGCTCTTGCGCGGAGATGCAATGTAATCATCCATCGAGCCGTCAATGATATGCACACCTTTGGCATTTAATTGGCGCACTTCACCGTCTCTGGTTTTCGAACGCATGATTCGCTGAAACGCTTTATATTCATCCACGGAATCAATGTAGACCGCGCCGCGTCCCAGATCATTGACATCGCGGGCTGCCGCATTGAACTTGTTAACAATGCGGTCCCATGATTTCATTCCGGCAACAACGTAAGAGGTTTCGGGGTCTTCGACCTCCATGCCTTTTGCTAATGCCAGCATGAATTTACCGGCCTTACTGCGCCCTTGCTCTGCATCTTTTAAGCGGCGCAGTAAGTGCTGCTCGGTTTTGCCATCAATCTCTGCAGGTTCGTGTTTTTGTGTTTTTGTATTTTTAAATTCGTTTACAACGCGCGATACAGCTTTATCCAGCTCGGGGTTTTCTTGTAACCACGGCAACCTTGTTTGTTTTGTATCTTTTGTTTTATTGGTTGGCATTAGTTTTTATGTCCTTCGAAACACCATCTATATATTATGACCAGTAAATCATATCTTGCCCTTATAAATCAAGTTCGCTATAAGGTTTTGAAAATTATAAATTACAATGACTTAAAGGAATATTAAATCATGGCCAAAGAACGCACTTTTTCTATCATCAAGCCCGATGCGACGCGCCGCAATCTAACAGGCGCCATTAATGCCAAGCTGGAAGAAGCCGGTTTGCGTATTATCGCCCAAAAGCGTATCCACATGAGCACAGCGCAAGCCGAAGGGTTCTATGCCGTGCATAAAGAGCGCCCTTTCTTTGGCGAATTGACCGAGTTCATGAGTTCCGAGCCTGTTGTTGTTCAGGTACTTGAAGGAGAAGACGCCGTAGCGAAAAACCGCGAAGTTATGGGCGCCACAAACCCAGCCGATGCCGAAGCCGGAACAATCCGCAAGGAATATGCCTTGAATATCGGCGAGAACTCAGTGCACGGCTCAGACAGTCTTGAAAATGCAAAGATCGAGATCGAGTATTTCTTCAAGCCGGAAGAGATCGTCGGTTAATCAGTTTTTTCCCAAAGCTATATGTGCGGCTTTTTTTGACTGTGCATTGATATCGGGAAGTTGATCAATAAGAGGGAGCGTCGCATCGATGTCTCCCTTTTTTGATAGCTTTTCAATCTCGCCCGCAATTTCACTGACTTTGCGAAAACCGAAATTGGCGGCCATACCTTTAAGCTCATGTGCGCGATCGGTAATATTGCTTTGATTTTTGGTTTCTTTTTCCGCACTTAATGTATCTACGATTTTATCGGCGAATGTATAGTAGTCCTCGAATAAGGCGTCCATTTGCTCGCTCCCCAATGTGGCCAGCAAATCATCAATCATTGCTTTATCCATATAATCATCGGGGTTTATTGCACTCTTATTATCGTCAGTATTATCGCCAGAGTTTTCAGGCCCTGCTCCGCCTTGTTCCTGCACGAATTGTTCCAGCGGGCTTTTTTCATTGTGATAACTGTCGTTGAGCGGTTTTGCCGGGCGTTCGGCCCTGGCCTTGTTCCAATCAAAAGGATCATCGTCCGAAAGGTCGCCAGTAACAAAAACATCATCATAAGGGGGCGTATTCTCGGGTAGCTCAGTTTCTTCCCGGTTTTGTTGCGGCGGGGTCGAAGGGGAAAATTCATCGCTAGCCGGTGATGATTGATCTTCTTCACCGCTGTGCTCTTTGGCATTATACATAGCATTCAGCGCGGCTTCACTCGGCTCGTTGTCCAGCTGCGGGAATGGATTTTCGAAAATGCCTTGTGCTGCGTTTTTAATGGTATCGGAAAGTTTTTTCGGATCAATCGGTTTGGCCAACACACCGTTCATTTCCGCGGCAAAATAAGTCTCGGTGTCTTTTTTCTGAACATTTCCTGTCAACGCAATGATAGGGGTGCGCGCTTTTCTTTTATCAGCCATAGCGCGTATGGTGCGGGTTGTTTCTATGCCGCTCATTCCGTGCAGATTGATATCACTGAATATCAGATCGAAATGTTCTTGCGACAATCTGGATATGGCTTCTTCCCCATCGGCCACTGCAACCGGGTCATGGCCGTATTTTTCTATTAGGCCGTACAGGACCCTGCGGTTGATTTGGTTGTCTTCGATAATAAGTATGCGCAGCGAAGGTGTATTGCCGATTTCACTGTCATCGTTAAATCCTTGATCGCTGTCCAGTTCGGTATCGCCTTCTTCCATGACAATCGAGAAGAAGAATGTGCTGCCTTGGCCGACTTCACTACTAACCCGTATAGAACTGTTCATGTTTTCAATCAGATTCTTACAAATTGCCAACCCCAATCCCGTTCCGCCATATTGCCGCGCTGTACTGGATTCTGCTTGGGCAAAAGGGGTGAATAGTTTGTCTTGTGCTTCTTGCGATATGCCTATCCCTGTATCTTCAATGCCGATGTAAACTTCATGATGATTTACTTTTGAATGCTCGTCTTTGGGGAGCTGCGTAGATTTCACGCGAATGGTTACGCCGCCGTTTTCTGTAAATTTGATGGCGTTGTTGATTAAATTCAATATGACCTGACGGATGCGGGTCGGGTCGCCCATGACATATTGTGGCGTATTGTTGGCAATTTCTGCCCGTACGTAGATGCCTTTCTCATCGGCATAGGCCGACATAAGGGTTACAACACCGTTAACCAGCTTCAACAGGTCAAAGCTGATTTTCTCTAGCTTCATATTACCGGTTTCTATTTTTTCGAAATCCAGAATATCATTGAGCAGCGCCATCATGGTATCGCCTGATTTTTGCATCGCTTGAATATAATCGCTCTGCTTTGTGCTGAGTTTTGTGTCGAGCAATAAACGAACCATGCCCATAATGCCTGTCATGGGCGTGCGAATTTCATGGCTAACCACAGCCAAGAAAGCCGATTTGGCCTCGTTGGCGCGGTCTGCGGATTCTTTGGCGATACGCATTTCTTCACTACGGGCGCGCTCCCGCTCTCTTAACTCGGCCATAACTTCGCGCTCTCTCTCGATGACCCTCAAAAGACGCGCTTGATCGGCTGATTTTTTGGATTGTTTAAGGCGCTCGGAGTTATAGGCTTGCCTGTTTTCACGGATCTGTATCTGCCTTTGTTGTTCTTCGACCAAGGTTATTTTTTGCAAACTGGCAAGAATAAAAAAGAAGGCTTGTCCGAATATTAAAAGCCAAAGCGTGTTGACGGTCACGATATTGGCGGGAATATAGCCGTAGAGGGTTGCGCCGCTAACCAGAAGGGCAAAGGTGAAAATAGCCCATCCGGTCGCAAAATAAGGGGAGCCGAATTTTCCTTCCTGCATATGAAGGGCCGCATTAAACAATATCAACCCGCATGATAGGAAAGCGAAGGCCATGGTCAGGACATAGCTGATCATATTTAAGCCGGGTATCAAATTTGATATGCCCAAAACCGCCAAACAAATACCGGCAAACAGCAGGGCCGAGAATTGTTTGGGGTCATCTTCGCGGCGAATATTAAAGAAAAATAGGGTCAGTGCCAGCCCGCAAGCAATAGAGAGGCAGATTAATAAAATTATAAGCCCGCCGATAATGCCAATTCCACTGTAAAATGTGTTCTCCAAAATAAAGAAACCTACGCCGAGAATTAAAAAATACAGGGAGAATAAGGCGTAGCTGATATCCCTCTTAAGAAGTGCTATAGCGGCAAAAAAACCTATTAAAACAAAAAAGGTGAAATAGGCTAATAAAGGATACCTGCCTGTAGATTGCAAATTCGCCAATATCTGGTCATGCGGAATGAGGCGTGGTGAGAATGATCGCAACAAGGGCGTTTCGGTTTGTATATATATTGCAAATACGCTGGTGGAATTGCGCGGGATTATGACTGGAACGCTACCCCCTTTTAGATAAGGCAAAAGTTCTTCCGGGATGTTTTTGTTGTCTCTTGTATTGATAAAGGTACGGTTATGGGTATGGTCTCTTACAATCAAATCCGTAACCAGAGCGTAGCGTCCACTGAAAATATTGCCGAAATTTAAAACCCAGTTTTCTTTGTCTGTATTGTTGGCGACAGAAAAAACCATCCAGGCCGGATCATAAGAAAAGCCCAGATTGACAATGTCTTGAGTTTGCCGCTCGCCCCTGAAATTGTTCAGGAACCGCTTGATTACGTAATCATAGGTTATTTCCGCGTCTGTTTGCTCTGTCAGATAAATATGCGGCCCGATGGGCAGTGTTTCACTATCATTTTCTTCATTCAGTTCGACTTGGAAAGTGGTTCTGAAGGAAGATTGCGCTTGGGCGGCTGCGGGAAATACAAGGGTAATCAATAAGAATGCGCAACAGATAAGCCCGAGCGCGGCGGCGCTGTGGCGTGTCCGGTAAAGGCTGCGTTTATTCTCATAAGGTAATGAAGTTAGATTGATGCTCACGGCTTCTCTACAATTATCATTTACGGGCACCACAGAACATGTCGCCCGTAAATATATTATAGCCGTGTTTGAGAAAAAATAGTTAAGATATGGATATTTTTTTATTGCCGCGTTACGGACGGTACATAATCTATACGAAAATTAGGCCCAAAAGCATCAGTAAGATTACGATGCCGATGATTGACCATTTGCTGGCTTCGGTGAAATTGCCCCACATAGCCTGAGCGCGTTCCATTTCTTTCGGGTCAATATCATTCGGGTCTGTTTTATGTGCCATAGTGTTATTCCTTGCTGTATTAAGTCGTTATTTTAGTTAATATTCATTTGCTTTTAAAGCCCATTTTTTCCGCAATAAGCTTTATAGCCTTCGGATAGAGGATATGCTCTTGCTCCAAAACTCGTTTTGCGAGGGTTTCTGCGGTATCATCGCCTTGTACGGCCACGCGGCTTTGCGTAATTATTTCACCTTTATCGACCGCGGGTATGACATAGTGAATGGTCGGGCCGCTTTCTTTTTCGTTGGCCTCAAGAACCGCCCTGTGTACATGGGCGCCGTACATTCCCTCACCGCCGAATTTAGGGAGCAGGGCAGGGTGGGTGTTGATTATTCTATTGGGCCAGCTTGCGATAAAGCCGCTTGTCAGGATGCGCATAAATCCCGCCAAACAGATTAAATCAATGTCATATGCGGCTAGAGCACTTTGCAACGCATCTTCAAAAGCCGGACGATCGGGAAATTGTTTATGGTCAATAATGACAGCGGGAATACCTGCTTGTTTGGCGCGGGTAAGGCCGTATGCACCCGCGACATTTGAGATAACGACCTCAATTTGCGCCGGAAAACTCTCCTCCGCGCACGCATCTATTATCGCTTGCAGGTTAGAGCCGCCGCCGGAGATCAGAACGGCGAGCTTCATTTTACCGGAAGGGTGGGTAGAGGCCATTTAAGCGCTCCAGTTCTTGTCCATATCATGCATGATAACGCTTGGCTCGCCGTCTTGCTTGGCGCTGACTGTTCCGATTTGCACGACGCTCTCGCTGCTGGCGCTTAAGGAATCAATCAAAGCTTGAGCGTGCTCGGGCGCGCAGATCATCATATAGCCGATGCCGCAATTGAATGTGGTCGACAGATCGCTAGGCTGTAAATTCCCGATATCGCGCAGCCACTGGAAAAGGGGTGGCAAGGTCCAGCTCCCTGTATCAATATCGGCTTTGCAATCCTTTGGCAAAATACGCGGAATATTTTCATCAAATCCACCGCCTGTGATGTGAACCATACCTTTTACGGCAGGATGGTCTTCGCTATCTTTTACTTTCAGCGCTTCCAGCACCGATTTGACATAGATGCGTGTCGGCATCAACAGTAGCTCGCACAAGGTCAATGCAGGATCGAAAGGGGACGGGCTTGCAAAATCAAAGCCTTCATGACTCTTGATTAAATGGCGCACGAGCGAAAATCCGTTGGAATGAACCCCATTGGAGGCCAGTCCGAGAATAACATCGCCGTCTTTGATAGTGTCGCCAGATATCATTTGATCGCGCTCAACCGCGCCGACCGAAAATCCGGCCAGATCATAATCTCCGGCCATGTAAAGCCCGGGCATTTCGGCGGTCTCCCCGCCAATCAGCACACATCCGGCCTGACGGCACCCCTCGGCCACGCCCGCGATGACAGCTTCGGCCACATCGTTACACAGCTTGCCTGTTGCAAAGTAATCCAGAAAGAAGAGTGGCTCGGCGCCTTGCACGACCAGATCATTGACACACATCGCCACACAATCAATACCGATCGTGTCATGGCGGTCCAGCTCGATCGCGATCTTGATTTTTGTGCCGACGCCATCGGTCGCCGATACGATAATCGGGTCTTTGTATCCGGTTTCTTTCAAATCAAACAGGGCGCCAAATCCGCCAATGCCCGACATAACGCCGCTGCGTTTTGTGCGGTTGGTGTGGGGCTTGATGCGCTCGATTAATTTGGCGGCCTTATCAACATCAACTCCGGCCTCTTTGTAAGCATTCTGTTTCATTTTGTTTCGTTATGCGTTATCTATGGGGTTCAGCTTTTAATACAATACACTTTTAGGTGATTTATGCAGTGCATTCATAAGAGATTTTGCGTCCAACGTACAGTTTTTTTATTTCTTTTTCTGACTTTTGTCAGTGTTTCGAACGCGTGGGCGCAAAGCGCACTCTTTACCGTTGAAAATGTGACGGTCGATATTACCTCCTCCAGCGCCGTTGCCGCACGTGAAGAAGCCTTTGAAAAAGCGCAGCTAGATGCTTTCACCATATTGGCGGGGCGCATGCTTTCCGGCGGAGCCGCGAGCCAGCAAATTCCCGATGTCGATACCATCTCGACAATGATTCAGGATTACCAGATCAGCAATGAGCAGCTCTCTACCGTGCGCTATGTTGCCACCTATAAATTCCGTTTTGATGACAATGCGGTGCGCCGCTATTTCAATACCGCCAATGTTCCTTTCACTGAAGTGAGCGCCAATCCGGCGCTGGTTCTGCCATTTTATACGCGCGATGATCAAATGATATTGTGGTCGCCTTATAATGTCTGGCTCAGTGCATGGAACCGCGCGGATAATCTGGACGGCTTGGTACCGTTGGTTGTTCCGCTAGGCGATATTGCCGATGTCAGCGACATTGGCGGCGATGAGGCGCTGGACTATAACAATGCCCGCTTGAATCGTCTGCTACAGCGTTATAACGCCTCCGAAGCCATTATACTGGTTGCGACACCGGATGAGGCCTTGGCGCGGGTGAGCGGTGAGCGTGATGCCGCCACCGGCAGCATGAACATCCAGATATACCGCACA
>CAXBAL010000091.1:0-8008 GCA_963973475.1 uncultured Micavibrio sp. | reverse complement strand
AGCTTTTGGAGGGGAATTTCCTGACCCCGAAATTGGTGGGCGATAGCGTTGGTTTGCATCCGTTATGGGTGATTTTTGCGATCATGGCCGGAGGGGCGCTATTCGGCATTGTCGGTATGTTAATCGCCGTTCCTGTTGCCGCTGTCTTTAGCGTTATTATCGCTTTCCTAATCCAGCAATATAAACGGAGCCCGTATTATCTGGGCTTTGAAGAAGAGCGCATGGAAGACGTGCCACCTGAAAAGGCTGTGACTCCACCGCCTCCCAAAAAGAACAAAAAGACGAAAAAGACAGGCAATGTTGGCAAAACATAAATCCGGCATACCCCAGCAAATCCCGTTTGATCTCGGTCATCGCAGTGCTTATGGCCGCGAAGACTTTCTGCTGGGCCCCGAAAACCGTGATGCAGTGGGTTGGCTTGACCGCTGGCCGGATTGGCCTGCACCCGTACTGGTGATCTCCGGCCCTGCAGCCAGCGGTAAATCCCATATGGCCGCCGTGTGGCGAGACAAAACGGGCGCGGCAGTTATTCGGCCCGATACTCTGGCAGAGAACAGCGCCGAAAAGATCGCCGCAATGGGCGATCATCTGGTGATTGACGGTATTGATCTTTGGTTTGGTGATCGCGCCGCCGAAGAAACACTGTTTCATCTTTATAATATCTTCAAGGAAGATGGTCGCAGCTATCTGGTGACCACCCGCATAGCCCCGTCCCATGCGGAATTTGCCATTCCTGATCTGGCCTCACGCATGCGCGCCGCGCCTGTGGCTACGATCCAGCCCCCAGATGACACGCTGCTGGCCTCTATCTTGATCAAGTTGTTCTCAGATCGTCAATTGAATGTGAATAATGATATTGTGCGCTATATTCTGCCGCGTATGGAGCGCAGCTTTGCCGCCGCGCGCGACATTGTCGCCAAGGCCGACAAGAAGGCGCTGGCCGATAAGCAGAAAATCTCCATTCCGCTTCTACGTAAAGTTTTGGCCGAGATGCAAAGCGATGAGCCGATGCCGCTTTTCGGTGACGAATAATTTTTCGAACAGATTTTTTCGGTGACAGGGCGCCAGGAGTGAAGCGTAGAAATCTACGTGAGCGACTCAGCAACGTGACATCGGAAAAATATGGAAGAATAGGTTACATCCAGCGGGTGGGGCGATCTGGGGAATTGTAATCTAGTGGGGCGAGCAAATTAATCAAAAAATTCTCGCCGAGTTGAATATCATTCCAGCATTTGCACGGTACGTCCAGCACGCTAAGCGTGGCTGGGCTGTAGCCTTGCAACAACCGCTGTAATAACGAGAGGCCGCTATCTTCACTGGCGAGCCGCAGCGCCAGTTCGTGAATGGCCGGATTATGGCCGACTAGCAAAATGGATTGTGCGGAATCGTCAGTGCTTTGAATCATTTCCAGCAAATCACTCGCGGCCGCATCATATATTTTCTCCAGATATTCAATCTTTGTAGAAGCGGGCAGAGCGAGCGCTTCCAATGTCTCGCGCGTGCGCTTGGCCGTGGAACACAGAACGGTGCCAGGCATATAAGATTGTTTTGCTATTAATTTTCCGAGCGCCGCTGCGTCTTCTTGTCCTTGCGTGGCAAGAGGACGATCAAAGTCCTGTGTATTTTCAGGGCTGGCCGCTTTGGCATGGCGAAGGATATAGAGTCTTTTCATCGCGTTATATTATGCAGGTTTATCTAAATCTGAAATAACAAATTTTGTAATGGCCGAGCCTTTCAGGCCGATGGCAAGCTTACCGTCCTTAATCGCCAGCGCATCATGGCCGAACACTTCGGCGCGCCAGCCCTTCAATGGGGCAACATCGGGGGCATCATCGGCGGCGATGGTCTCCAGATCATCTGTGCTGGCGATAATTTTCGGCGCTACGCCGCATTCCGCGGCTTGAATTTTTAAAAGCATTTTCAAAATATCAACCTTGGCCATGACAGAGGGGGAAAGCTGACGTTTTTTTGTAACAACCGGACAGTCATTTTTGGGTGTTTTGATCCCCGCTTCAATTAATTTCAGCAAGATATCGCCCTTATGCCCTTTGGAAAACTCGCCGGGCAAATTGCGGATTTTGGATAGGCCTTTCAGATCGCGCGGCGCTTGCGAGGCCATATCGGCCAGCGTGTCATCGCGCATAATCCAGCTGCGCGGAATATCTTTTCTCTGGGCGCGCTCTTCTCGCCAAGCGGCAAGCTCCCGCAGCACGGCGAGATTTTTCGGCTTCGGTGAGCGGATTTTGACCTTGCGCCACATATCGCGCGGATTATTCTCGTAAGTGGCCGGATCGGCCAGAATTTCTTCTTCTTCGAATACCCATGACGTGCGCCCCTTTTCATCGAGCTGGTTTTTCAACATCTGATAGACATCACAAAGATGCGTCACGTCCCCAAGGGCGTAATGGATTTGCTTTTCGCTCAACGGGCGGTTCGACCAGTCGGTATATTGCGAGCTCTTGTCCACGCCTTGACCTGTGGCGCTACGCACAAGATTTTCATATCCCACACTATCGCCATACCCTAAAACCATTGCGGCAATTTGGGTATCAAAAAACGGCGCAACGACTTTTCCGGTCAGATTAAAGAAAATCTCCAGATCCTGCCGCGCGGCGTGGAAAACCTTTAATACATCGGTGTTGCAGAGCAGGGCAAATAATGGCTCCAAATTAATGTTATCCGAAAGCGGATCAATGGCGACTGCATTTTTTTGCGGATCACTTAACTGGATCAGGCAGAGCTTGGGATAATAGGTCTTCTCCCGCAGGAATTCTGTGTCGATGGTAATAAAAGGATGCTGCGTTAGCTCCTTGCAAACTTTGTCGAGTTCATCTTGTTTTGTAATGACCATGACCTTTATTAAACAACATATTTGCGAAATACCAATAAAAAAATGAAAAACCCTTTGCTTCCAAGCGCTTTTGGTTATAAAAATTCAAGCTGAACGCCATTTTATAGTGGTTTGTAATTATTACAAACTGTGCCGAGCAAGTGCGAGGCCGTCCGATAGGACGAAAGCATGCCCGGCGTTTGAGGGCTTGCATTTGAAATATCTTATTTTAAATGCAAATAAACATGAAGAGTAAATATAAAGGGATACTATGCATCAGTTTCGATCACATACTTGCGCCGCACTCCGCAAAGCCGATGAAGGTCAGACCGTTCGTCTTTCAGGCTGGATTCATAAAATCCGCGATCATGGCGGGGTTTTGTTTATTGATTTGCGCGATACTTACGGGCTGACCCAATGCGTGATCGAGGAAAACTCCCCGCTGCTGGGCGAAGTCGAGAAATGGCGCAACGAAAGCGTGATAACTGTGACAGGTACGGTTGTCGCCCGTAGCGATGAGACCGTGAACTCCAAAATGCCGACCGGCGCGATTGAAGTGAAAATCGAGCAAGCCGAGTTGCAATCTGCCGCTGATGTCATTCCCTTCCAGATTGCCGATGACGATCAGGCGGGCGAGGAAATTCGCCTGAAATACCGTTATCTGGATTTGCGCCGCGAAAAGATGCAGAAAAATATCCGCCTGCGTAACGGGGTGATTGCCTCTATGCGCCGCCGCATGACCGATCAAAATTTTCAGGAATTCCAAACACCGATCCTGACCGCTAGCTCTCCTGAAGGCGCGCGTGATTATCTGGTGCCATCCCGTTTGCACCCCGGTAAATTTTACGCGTTGCCACAAGCGCCGCAGCAATTCAAACAGCTTTTGATGATGTCCGGTTTTGACCGCTATTTCCAGATCGCGCCGTGTTTCCGCGATGAAGATGGCCGCGCCGACCGTCTGGCTGAATTTTACCAGCTGGATGTCGAGATGAGCTTTGTCACGCAGGATGATGTTTTCAATACGATCCAGCCTGTTATCGAGAATATTTTCGAAGAATTCTCCGATTTTACCGGCGAAAAACGTGCCGTAAAGTGGATGCCCTCTATCCCGTATAAAGAGGCGATGCTGAAATACGGCTCCGATAAGCCTGATTTACGTAACCCGCTGGAAATTGTTGACCTTACGCGCGTTTTTGCCCGCGATGACGTTGAATTCAAAGCGTTCAAAGGCGTGATCGCCAAGGGCGGCGTTGTTCGCGCCATCCGCGCCCCGAGCGTGGCCGATCAACCGCGCAGTTTCTTCGACAAGCTCAATAGCTGGGCGCAAGGTGAAGGCGCCCCGGGACTTGGTTATGTTCTGTTTGAAGGCGGCGAAGGCAAAGGTCCGATCGCGAAATTCATCCCTAATGCCGCGCAAACACAAATCCGCGAGATTGCTGGCTGTGAAGACGGCGATGCCATTTTCTTCGTTTGTAATCAGGAAGGCCCCGCGGCGAATTTTGCCGGGAAGGCGCGTGATGCCATCTGTAACGCGCTACCCGAAGGCCACAAAGCCGCGCGCGAGCAGGGCGTTTACAAATTCTGCTGGATTGTTGATTTCCCGATGTATGAGTTTGATGAGAAAGCGCAGAAGGTTGATTTCTCGCATAACCCGTTCTCTATGCCCCAAGGCGGTATGGATGATCTGCAAAACAAAGACCCCCTTGATATTTATGCGTTCCAATATGATTGCGTGTGTAACGGGTTCGAGCTGGCCTCGGGCGCGATCCGTAATCACAAGCCCGAAATCATGGAAAAGGCCTTTGGCATTGCCGGATACGACAAAAGCGTGCTGGAAGCCAAATTTGGCGGGATGCTGAACGCCATGCGCTACGGCGCGCCGCCGCATGGCGGTTTGGCTTTCGGTGTGGACCGTATCATTATGCTGCTCGCCGATGAGCCGAATTTGCGCGAGGTCTACGCCTTCGTCATGAACGGTCAATATGAAGATCAGATGATGAAAGCGCCCAATGATGTCGATCCGGAGCAGCTCAAGGATTTGCACATCAAGCTGGCTCTGCCCAAGCAAAAAATCAGCGATAGCGAAGCGGCTTGATGCCGTTTCGCGGCACCTCGTTTAATAATCTCTGTTGTAAAATTAAAGTTGCTTCTGTGATTTGAAATAAATTTTTTTAATTCAAATTGTACCGAGCAAGTGCGAGGCCGTACGATAGGACGCAAAAAATAAAAAGGGAAAACCCGGCTTGCTGTGATTGGAGATCAGGGGATGCAAGGCCGGGCTTTCAGGGGCGTCTGTCTTTGAGGGTCGATTAGGGGTCGGGATTGGTCGACAGACTAGGGGTAACTCGTTTCGTGTTAATGCACCATATCTTTCATTTGCTCACGCAGGCGGCTTAACAGGCTTTTAAACAGGCCGGAGTTATAGGTCTCTTCCTTATTCAACTCGACGGCCTTATGTTCTTTTATCTTCATTTGTGAATTGGCGGCGTGGTTTTCCAGCACATCGAATATATCATATCCACCATCCAGAAAGCTTTGCATGCGTGTGAGCTCAATGCCGCTTTTGGCGCGCTCTGTATGGGCGAGGCGGTTTTGTCTGTGGGCGCTTGAATTGGCAAGATGTGCCTTTAAGCGCAATTGTTTGTCCTGTATTGTATCGGTTGTCATCTGGCTACCCTTTTTAATTACTCAGTTTGGTTCTTCATGGTTATGAGTATTGCCAGTGCCGTGCCAGTTCTTATAAGTCTTTATAATTCAGTGGCTTATGGCTTTTGTGGCTCTGGTGAGCATGGTAATGTAGGAAAAGGAAGCGCCAGAAAAAACCCGTGCTCAGAAAAAATTACCTACCCGGCCTAGGCAGAGTTTACCGTTTTGCTTAATACAGGCATGCATTCTTGCTCTAATCCCTTTGCGCCCAAGTCTGTTTCCGTTATGATGTTCGGTGCAAACTGACCTCATGCATAAAGGTGGAATTTATAACGATATGGCTCGGCACGGCACCAAAATATTCTTTGCGCTTTGTATTGTACTCGCTCTTTTTCTCGCAGTGTTTGCCTCGCAAGGCGCGTTGCAAGTAATGGAATCGGCCAAGGCCTCTGATGCGCAAGCTGAAAACGCGTTTGTATCATCTGACATTTTGGCCGAGAGCTCTGACCCTGCCCTGAAGGCTGGATTTGTTCCTCATAAAGCGCTTTATGATATCAAATTGTCGGGGAAGAAGAGCGGCTCGCAAATTGTTAATATCGCCGGACAAATGATGTATGAATGGGAATCTGGTTGTCAGGGATGGACGGCCAATCATAAATTTAATCTGATCTATGAATACGCGGATTCCCCACCCATGCGTATCACCAGCGATTTCTCTACCTATGAGCTCTTTGACGGTGGCAGCTTTAATTTCGTTGCCCAGCGTAAACGCGATGGTGAGATATTTGAAGAGCTGCGCGGCAATGCAAAGCTTGTTGAGAATGGCGCAGGAGAGATCGCATTCAGAGTGCCGCCGGATGTCACGTACGAACTGCCCGCCGGTTCTTTATTTCCCATGCAACATACATTGGCCGTGCAAGAAAACATTCGCGCGGGCAAGAAATTTTTTAACGCGACAATATTCGACGGTAGCGATCAGGACGGCCCGGTTGAAATAAACGCCTTTATAGGCGGTAAAGAATTGGACGGCGCAAAGATCGCTCCAAAGGGGGATGAGATTGATGCAGCCCTTCTGGATACAAAAGCGCAAGAAGTCCGTTTGGCTTTCTTCCCCTTATCAAACCAAGAGGCAGGCGCGGAATACGAGATGTCGCTTGTTTTTCACGAAAACGGTATCATCAGTGATATGAATGTGGATTATAATGATTTCTCTGTAACGCAGAAACTGGTTGCGTTAGAGGCCAAGCCACTAGGCGATCTGTGCGGAGCGGGTAAAGAGGGCGCGGAGAGTAACTAAAGAACCAAGAAATATGAATTACCCCCTTATTTTAAGGCTTTGGAAAGGGTATGCTCGTAAAGTAATAATTGGCCTTAAGGCCTTAATGGAGAAAAAGATTTGGAAAAAAGCAAAGTACTAATAGTCGAAGACAACGAGTTGAACATGAAACTGTTCCACGACTTGTTAGAGGCTCATGGGGTCGACACGATCGAAACCCGCGATGGGAAAGAAGTGCTGGAGCTGGCCAGAGAGCATAAGCCTGATCTGATCCTCATGGATATACAGCTGCCGGAAATATCCGGTCTGGATGTCACCAAGGCGTTGAAAGCCGATGAAGAATTAAAGGTGATTCCCGTGATCGCGGTTACGGCCTTTGCAATGAAAGGCGATGAGCAGAAAATTCGTGAAGGCGGCTGCGAGGATTATATCTCCAAGCCGATCTCGGTTACGCATTTTCTGGAGGTTATTCAGAAATACATACACACACATGCCCTGAAGACAGGTTAAAAGGTTAAATAAAACGGATTGAAAGAAAGCATTTATGTCGGCGCGTGTCCTAGTAGTTGATGATATTCTGCCCAACGTAAAACTGTTGGAGGCAAAGCTCACCAATGAGTATTACGAAGTGCTGACCGCGACGAGCGGTGCCGAAGCCTTGGAAAAGGTCGAGCGCGAAAAGCCCGACATTATTTTGCTGGATGTTATGATGCCCGGGATGGATGGCTTCGAGGTCTGTACTACGATAAAGAAAAACCCCTTGCTAGCTCATATTCCCATTGTGATGGTGACGGCCCTGACCGATGTTGCCGATAAGGTGCGCGGGCTGGAGGCGGGCGCGGATGATTTCCTGAGCAAGCCTATCAATGATATTGCCCTGATGTCCCGCGTGCGCTCGCTCGTGCGCTTGAAAATGGCGCTGGATGAGTGGCGCATACGTGAAAACACGGCCAATCAATTGGGCGTGGTTGAAGAATCTTCGCATGTGATGGCTGAATCGGTGGAAAAAGCCAATATTCTTCTTATCGAAGACCGCAGTTTCGAGGCGCAAAAAATAGAGCAAACCTTAAGCGCAGACAGCCATCATCTTGTTATGAAAGATTCTGGCGTTCAGGCAATGGGGGAGCTGGCAAAACATGATTTCGATACTATTATTGTGAGTATCAATCTTGAACATGAAGATGGGCTGCGGCTGTGTTCGCATTTGCGCTCGAATGAACGCACGCGGCATGTTCCAATTATGATGATCGCCGAAG
>CAXBAL010000090.1:0-8013 GCA_963973475.1 uncultured Micavibrio sp. | reverse complement strand
GAGGGCGCGAGGGCGGCCACCGCTAAATTACAAGACGGCGATGAGGGATACCGTAAGGTTTGGCAGCAATTTATTGATGTGTCTATCGCCGGTATGAAAGCAAATTTTGATGCGCTGGGCGTGCATTTTGACCTGTGGAAGGGCGAGGCCTCCGTGCATGATTTGATTGCGCCGATGGTAGATGCGTTGAAGGCCAAGGGTTTGGCCGTGGAAGATGACGGCGCCGTCGTCGTTCCTGTGGAGCGGGAAGAGGACAGCAAAGAGGTTCCGCCGCTTATACTCTATAAGCGCGATGGCGCGGTGATGTATGGCACGACCGATCTGGCGACGATTGTTGACCGGATGGAAGAATATAATCCGGCCAAGATTATCTATGTGGTGGATCAGCGCCAGTCTTTGCATTTCGAACAGGTCTTCCGCGCCGCGCGGATGGGCGGTATCGCGCCCGAGGGTGAAGTGGAGTTGACCCATGCGGGGTTCGGGACCATGAACGGTACGGATGGTAAGCCGTTTAAAACGCGTGCGGGCGGTGTGATGAAGCTCGAAGATTTGATCAAGACAGGGATTGAAAAAGCGCAGAGCCGTTTGGATGAGGCCAATCTGGCCGATGATATTGGGGCAGAAGAGCGGGCGGATATCGCCCATAAAGTTGCCATTGCCGCGATTAAATTTGCCGATTTGCAGAATAACCGCATTGCCGATTATGTTTTTGATCTGGACCGTATGACCTCGTTTGAGGGCAAAACGGGACCATATTTGCTGTATCAGGCGGTGCGGATTAAATCGCTGCTGCGTAAGGCGGAGGCGCAATCGCTGGAGATTGGCACCGAGTTTATTATTCGCGATGAAGACCGCGCGCTGGCGTTATTGCTGGCGGAATTTCCCGATCATTTCGATTTGGCGCTGCGGAATAATACGCCGCATGTGCTTTGTGATTACGCGTTTAAATTGGGGCAGGCTTTCAGCAGTTTTTATTCAAATTGTCATATTCTTTCTGAAGAGGACGTAGGTCTGCGCGCAAGCCGACTGGGGTTGTGTGCTTTAAGTGCGCGCCAATTGGAGCTTATCCTTAATCTGCTGGGCATACAAATTCCTGATCGTATGTAACGCTTGCGTTGATTGGATAATAACGGCTATAATTGGCCATTATGTTATCCGTAAATAAGATTAATATTACCCCGTCCGTTTTGAAATCAATTGCCGAGATTGATGAATTCAAGGGCGCGTGGAATGCGCTGGAGAAACATACCACGGCGTTGCAATTGCTGGGTGATGTGGCCAGTTTTGGTCAGAATTTTCGAAAAATGATGGACCCGCTGCGCGAAAAACGCGTTGATCGGGATATGCTGGCGAAGCTGCATATGGTGGTCTCGCGCCAGAGCGCGCCAGAGCCGTTGAAGGGTAAGCATATGCCGATTGTCGTCCAGCATGGGGCGAAAATGATCGGCACGCTGGATACTGCCGCGCCGGATGAGGTGGCTGCGTTGATGGATAACTTGCTCGGTTGGCTGGACAAGGCCGATAAGGATGGCGAATTTCATCCGCTCTTGGTGATAGCGCTGTTTAGTGTGTTATTGCTCCAAATTGGGCCATATGAACAAGGTAATCAGAAATTGATGCGCTTGATGGTGACGCTTTTGATGTTGCGCGCGGGCTATAATTACGCACCCTATATCAGTTTCGAGCAGATATTGAATGAACGTAGCGCTGCGTATTTCAATGCCTTAAAAGCCACGCAAGACAATATCGAAGAAGGGCGCATGGATTTTGCGCCGTGGATTGCGTTTTTCTTGGAGGCACTTACGGCGCAGAAGGAGCAGTTAGAGACCAAAATTGCACGGGCAGGCAAGGATATATCCGGTCTGCCTGCGCTTTCGCTTAAGATCATGAAATTGTTCGAGGATAAGGAGCGCCTGCAGATGAAAGAGATTGAACGCCTGACACGTGGACGGCGCTCTACGCTCAAGCTGCGGTTGGCGGAACTGCTCGAGCAGGGCTATCTAAAACGTCACGGCCAAGCACGTAGCACATGGTACGCGCGGGTTTAGAAATTCGTCTTATCTTGCAAGTAATACTTGATAGTAGTGATGAACGATTTCGCCAGAGCCGCGTTCAACCGAATAGCATCCACTATTTTTCCCTCTTAAATTCACGCTTGTTCCGGCTTCATTGCCGAGTTCATAGGGGGTATAAGAGAATGTTCCGGTAAATTTAACTGCATTCAAACCGGCATCGCGCGGCGCGTCGTCACCTGTATTCGGTATCCCCAGTTTATCATTCAGTTTCATGCATAATTCTTTTTTGACATAGGGCAGTAATAAGAAAAGTTCAACGCAGGCATTCCGATTTGAAGCAGAGCTGCATGAGCCTTTTATAGTGCCCACATCATAGACGCTGGAGCTGCCTATAAATGCCCATTCGTTATAAAAAGGGCTGGGGTCGAAGGCTGAATCGTTCCAATCTTTCTGTGGGGCTTGATAACTCATCCGCCCCCCTTCAGAACTGAAAATATCGCATGAGCCATCGGCCGGGGCGTTTGTATTATCGTAACCTGTCAATGCCGGGGTATCAAAATTAAGATCGGATTCCGAACAATTATTTTGTCTTAAGCGGTTTACCGCATTTTCCATTGTTTTAGAAAAAGCCAGTATATCCGAGGCCGCCAATTCCGCGCGTCTATCGGATATTTTCGAGGTGCCTTCGGTGCCGAAGCCGCGTGACATAACGAAAGTGAGAGATGCGAAGAGAACCACGCCAAGTAGAATGAAGAGGAGAGCATTACCCGCCTCTTTGTTTCTGTTTGGTGGTGACGATTTAGTCTTTGCCATCAATATCCTCTGAATCCTTGAATAGGGCTTTCTTGGTATCGGACGCGGCAGATTTAATAATGTTTTCAATCTCTGGCGGCAGCTTTTTGCGTAGGGGTTCTTCTTTTGGGGCTGCGGGCTGAGCCGGTGGCTGCTCTGTTTTTGGCGGTGTAGCGGCTGCGGGCGCTTGCGGTTGTGCAGGTGGCGGCGGCGGTGTTGCTTGCGCGCCATCGGGTTTCTTCGCGAAGGGTGATATGGGTGAACCTTGGCCTTGTCCGGCAGGCGGTGCACTTGGCGTTTTCGGCGCGGCGGGCGCGGCAGGCTTTTGTGCGAGCGGTGATGCGGGCGGTGTGGCCGTATTTGCGGTAGGCGCGGCGCCCGGTTTGCTTGCGGTTGGGCCGCCGCCTGTTGCCGCTCCTGCGCTGCCTGTTGTTTTGGCGGCGGGAACGTCATCAATATTGTTTTCAAGCTTGTGGACGTGCACGAGCGCGGCAATCGCGGCATCGACGAGGGTTTCTACCTTCTCCTCGACTTCCTCGAACCCTGCATTCAAAGCATCAATTTCGGGCGGGGTTTCCACGGCAACGTCGGAGCGCTCGGCAGTCCAAGTTTTGTTGACCATCAAATCACGCAGCTTGGTAATGCTGGAGGCGTGTTTGATGATTGCCTCGTTAGGCGGCGGTAAGGTCATGAAGCGCGTAACGCGCATGGCTTTGGCGCTGCCAGGGTTGGAATAGAAGATGGCGCAGTCAACAACCGCATCACCGAAAGTGACGACGGCCTCACCCTCCATATAAGCGCGCAGGCTCTCATATGAGGCGCGGGCGCGCATTTGTACGCCGGCTTGCTGGGTGTCGAAATAGGAGCCGAATTCCGAGCCGCCGGTCATCTGGAAGCCCGAGACCTCGGTCACGATGGCCTGCCCCACGGTCTTTTCGAAGAATTCCTTGGTCTCTGTCGGGTCTTCGAGTTTACCGAAGATTTTGATGTTACAGTTTGCGGTGATGGACTGGGCCTCTTCGCGCACCAGCTTTTTCATAGCCGGTAAATCCTGTCCCGAGAAAACGAGGCAGAAACCGAGCGAGCGCGCCTGTGCGGCCATAACGGCCATCCCTTTGGCGGTATAGTAACCAACCTCGTCAAAGACCGTCATGAACGGCGTGGCGGATTTGGTCGGTTTGTTCTCGATCACTTTCGAGGATTCCCCTTCCACGGTGGCACCGAGTGTCGAGCCCATCATACCTTTGATGGTTGCGGCAACGATTTTACCAAGATTGGCAATCTCGTCCGAAGATTTTTCCAGCGCGGGAATAAGCACCACAAGGATGCGGCGGTTCAGAACCACATCGACCATGTCCACATCGGCGGCTTGGGTATCGAAGATATAGCCGTAATCATCGCCCAAGGACTGCAAGGAGCGGGTGAACTGCATGGCAAGATAGCCGTGCTGCTGGCTAGCAGTTTGGGTGTCGGGCGGTGGGCCGCTTCCATCCGGTGGTTTCACGTTTCCTTGGTCATCATACGCATCGCCGTTAAAACCGGGCAGGGTGTCTAGATAACCAATCATACCCGAGCGCAGATCGCGCGGCACGGCCTCATCGCGGGCAAGGCGCACCACGGCGGGCAGGCTGAGCGTATCGCGCAGAATTGTAACAGAGAGCGGAATGTCCTGATTGTCACGCTTCCAACACATTACGGGCATGATAGCGGAAACGAGCGAGATCGCGCGTTCAGACCACATGGCGTTATCGCCTTGGGATTCGGGCATCAAGGATACAAGCATGTTGGTGAGGTAGGATGCCGAGCCGGACGAGAACGGGTTCATTGTATTGGACGGCGCCTGCACGGCGGAGTTACCCGTCATATAGTTCAGCACCAGCAAGTCATCGTCACGGCCAAAACGGCGCACAAGCGCGGATAGAGATGACCAGAGGTCGGTATCGGCCTTACCATCAACATACACAAAGCCCGACCCCCATGTGAGCGCGTTGGTGACAAGGGATTTTAGTCCCTCGGTTTTACCCGCACCTGTTGTACCAAGATATAGAATATGTGTTCTGGCATCGGAATCGGTGAACCAGACCTCTTCTTTGGATTTGGTCGTGTTGCCGACGAAGAGCACGCCTTCGGGCTTGCCGCTGCGGCCCGGCCCTATATTGTTGGTGTCTTTATACTTAAAGCGCTGCGCCGACATCGGCAATTTGAAGACAATCGAGCGGTCGCGGGAATTGAGCCAGATGAAATATAGGCCCATAAAGATCATGATGATATCGGCAAAGGTGGTTGCCCACGGCACGATATAAATGGCACCCGCCGCCATGATGAATGTGGTGGCCGCCGATCCCGGTTGGCTCATGCGGTGGGCGACGCGTGTACCAAGCGGACGCACGTCCCGAAGGACTGCCTCATGCTGATGTTCGTACTTCTTGTCTATAGCCATTTTCTGCTAAAGCCCTTTTGCTTCTTCGTTCTAGCGTGTTCGTAAAAAATCATCTGCCGAAACAGGTACGCCTGCGCTACCGGCAGCGGATGATCCAGCACTTCCTGCCGCACTTGCTGTTGTGTTGGGTCCGCTTGTGCCGTCTGATCCGGCGATGCGGGGTTGCATATTTAAAATCATCATGAACAAAAATCCAATGACGAGAAAACAGAGAATGGCGATAACCCATTTACCGGCGCTGCCTTTTTGCGGCGTCGCTTGCGGTGGCATATGATAAATTGGCTGGGCGTTTGTCTGCACCGCTTGCGCCGCGCCTGCTGGCTGGATATGGCCGTGGCCGTTTTTTAGCGCGCTGGAGGTTGCCATTAATGCGGCGATTGCTTCTTCCTTGGTGGTGAAAGGCGCTATGCTCTCTTTTTTCTGTGCGCCTTGTTTTTTGGTGACGAGGGCGAAATTCTTGCCTTCTTCAATGACCTCAAAGGAGGACGACTTGGCATCGCTTAAATCCATTTGCCACACGATCGGGGTTACGGCCTCGGGGAAGGACAGGATCAACTTTCCATCAACAACACTGGCATTTGCATCATCATGGTGTTTGTTTTTGTGGCTCTTTAACATGGTTTTATTTTTCTTCTTTATAAAATGGTTAGTGTTTAGACAGCCTTTTTCACGCTGCGTTTTTTCGAATTGCTGTAGTCAAGTTGCGGGATCGGGCGGGCGCGGGCGGAGCGCATATAGCCTGAAATTGTACTAATTGCGCCTTCCATTTTAGGCACGGGTATAGGGCGCGAGGTGCGCTTTTCCGACACATAATGCGACATGGCACCAAGCGCTTCGAGGTGGAAGCTCTGGCGGCCGATATTGTTGAGCGGATACCACAATTCACGGTCATAACCACGTAGCCATGCGAACTGGGCAGGAGCCAGAACGCCCCCTTCTTCACGGGCGGTGACCAGAGCGCGCAAAAGGGCGGTGACAACATAGGCGTGCTGGTTACAATTGGTGAGGGTCTCGCCGGAGATTTTCGGGTCTTTCAAAATTGCGCGGGCTTCTTTTAATAAAGTCTTGTCCTTTTTCAACTGTAAGCCATTTTTAAAGGTCCAGCAGGAGGCAACGCGCCCAAGCATGACATCGGCCTCTTTACGCTTGCGCGCGGCCTTCAGGCAGAAAGAAGCCAGTAAAATCTGTTGATAGGGCGGCAGGGAGGCCGGGCCTTTCCAGCGCTTGCCGAGTTGTTTGCGGAACGCCTTATGGGCGGCGTCTTCGTCGATTTTGCCGTCCGGTACGGGAATTTCTTCATAGGCCAGCCATTCTTCGGGGCCGAGGGCTTCGGCGTAAAGCGGCAGCTCAGCAGGGACGGGCGTGCCCGGCGGGCGCGGGGGCTGAGTGGAAGGATCGAAATCAATGAACGGCTTGATTACCGGGAAAACCAGCGCTTGACGGCGTATAAGGCCTTCCAGATCAAGCTTTTGTCTGTACTGGGTATTGGGGCCTTTAAAAATTGCCCACATGGCCGCGGCGGCCAATATGATTACGAACGGAATTTTCATCGGTTCCATTGTCAGGGCGTTGAACAAGGAAAGGTGATTATAGGTCAAGCGATCTTTTTCGTAGTTTGGCGTGCTCTCGAAGCCTTGTTCCCAAGGTACCATTTTACCGTTAACAGGATAATAAACCTGATATTCGCCATCTTTGATAAGGCCGATCATTTCGCCCAGATCAATGAAGAGTTTGATAATCCACATCTCGCCATAACGGATCCAGCGCACCATATCGCGCACTTCATGGTCGAAATATTGCCAGAATAACCACCCCAGAACGCCGATCACGGCCATTAGAATGACCCAGCCTATCGCATTTTCATGTAATGTATTGTCAGCCTGTTGTCCACCAGCCAAGGGAATGCCCACCAAAGATAAGAGTTAAAAAAGCCCAAATAATAATTTATCAGAAAAACGGGGCTAATACCAATATGCGTTGTTTAAAAATGTTTTCAAATTATTTTTGGGCAACTCGCTAAAAACAGCTTGAAATGTGCTGCGAATTTTGGCAAAACTCATAATCTCTTCCAAACGGAAGGCGATGGCCTCAAGTTGTTCCTTGACTTTTATGACAGGAGCGGTGATTTTAAGGTCCGAAAAGACAAGTGCCCTTATAGCTCAGTTGGTAGAGCAGTTGATTTGTAATCATCAGGTCCGCGGTTCGAGTCCGTGTGAGGGCACCATCTTTTCAAACTGAAATTGTTGGGGTATAGCCAAGCGGTAAGGCACCGGTTTTTGGTATCGGCATCCCTGGTTCGAATCCAGGTACCCCAGCCATTTTCTGCAAATACAGACAAATTTCTCTCTTTAAATTTCTTTATTATTCCCCGAGAACCATTTTTGTGCCTTTGGTCTTCTATGCGGACAGCCTGGCCAGCAACAGGGACATCTTTTGCCTTCGCTCAGGTTTTCACAGCCTAAATTTAAACGCTTGGTTCGGGTCTCCCCTTTTTTTGCGGATGCAATCCAGCATATCCATTCATTCCGGGCAATGGGTGTAATATCTTCCCATATTCTTAATGCATCTGGATTTGAACGTAGTTTTTCTTCGAGATCTGCGGGCAATGCATGTAATATGCCATCGGAAATATTTTGTGTCATACCATCACTTCTTACTTACTTACTTACTTAAATTAGCAACCCTACGGAAGAACAAGCAAGACATAGAAAGCTATCTAGAAGATAGGCATACAAAGGGCAGATTATTTACGGCACGTATTATTCG
>CAXBAL010000089.1:0-8322 GCA_963973475.1 uncultured Micavibrio sp. | reverse complement strand
CATTAAGGACGGCAAAGAAAAAACCATCCTGATCTATAATGTCTGCGACCACGCCCAAACCCACGCCGAAGTACAGGCGCAAGCCGTGTCCTACACCACCGGCGTACCGCCCGTCACCGGCGCGATCATGCTGGCCAAAGGCCTATGGAACATCGAGCCGGGCGTCTGGAACGTGGAACAGCTCAACCCCAACCCGTTCATGGACGAAGTGGCCAAACAAGGCCTACCCTGGCACATCAAGGAACTGGACAGCGGTCTAGGCGCCCTAACCGAACGCCGCGCGGTGTACGAGAAGAAGGACAAGGCGGCTTGATTATCACAGCACCAACGTCATTGCGAGGAGGCAAAGCCGACGCGGCAATCCATGGATTGCTTCGCATACGCTCGCAATGACGAATGAATAAAAACCACCCTCTCGAATATCACGATCTTGCAAGGATACAAATCGATACGGCTATAGAATTGTATGAAGTGAATAATTTTGTTTCTGCGTTAACATTAGCTGGAGCCGGAGAAGATATAACAGGCAAGCTACTAATAAGAATTGAAAAAAAGCCCATCTTGCATGAACTTCAAGAAAGCATCGGACAGAAAACAGATGCTTCAGCAAAAGATATTGCTGATTCTTTAAATTTAATCAGAAATGGCTTTAAACATATGGTCGAAGCCATATGCGAGCTAGATATTGATGTTGAATTACAAGCAAGAATACTAATTATGAGAGCTGTATCAAATTACTGCTTACTCCAAAACCAAAAGACGGATGCCATGGATCGATTTCTAGATATGTTTGAAAAGTGTACTACAAATGCATAATGATTTAGAGACGCTTCAATCCATAAAAACCCCAGCCTATGTCGCGGACATCGCGGCCATTAGGCGCAATATGTCGGTGGCGGCGCGGATTAAGCTTGAGGCACACGTCAAAATCCTGCTGGCGACGAAGGCGTTTTCTATGTTTTCGGTGTTTACGTTTATGAAAGATGCGCTGGATGGCACGACGGCGAGTGGATTGTATGAGGCGCGGCTGGGGGCGATGCATTTTGGGCCCGGTGAGGGCAAAGACGTACACACATACGCCCCTGCTTTTACCGAAGAGGATTTGCACGCTTGCCTTGAATACAGCAATCACATTTATTTTAACTCTATCAGTCAGTTAAATAGGTTTTCTAAACTGGTTCGGCAAGAGCGTGACGATGCGAAAATCGGCCTTAGGGTTAATCCGGGGCTGTCCTTGGTGAAAAACAGTGCACTTTATGATCCCTCCTCGCCCTGCTCACGCTTTGGCGTGCAGCCTGCCGAGCTGAGCGATGACGTTCTGGCGCAGATTGATATTTTGCACTTTCATAATTTATGCGAAAACATGGCCGAGGATTCAGCGGCACTGATTGCGCATATCAGCAAAAATTTCGCTCACGCCCTGCATCGCGTTGCCGAAGTGAATTTGGGCGGCGGGCATTATATTACGCATGCGGATTATGATGTGGATCGCTTGATTAAAAGCCTTAAAGAATTCCAGCAAGCATTTGATATTAAGGTTACTTTAGAACCCGGCGGCGCGCTTGTTTATAATGGCGGATATCTGGTTTCTACCGTGCTGGATATCATCGAGAATGACAAGAAAATCGCTATTATCGACGCCTCGGCCAGCACACATATGCCCGATGTACTGGAGGTACCTTATCGCCCGCTTATACTTGATAGCGCCGAAGCGGGGGTCAAAACGCACACTTACTTACTGGGCGGCAATACCTGCATGACCGGTGATGTGATTGGCGAGTATAGCTTTAATGCCCCGCTCTCGATCGGGGATAAACTGATTTTTACCGACATGATGCAATATTCCTTTGTGAAGAACACGACCTTTAACGGCGTGCCCCTACCCGATCTTGGTATTTTACATGAAGATGGACGCTATGAGTTGGTCAAGCGCTTCGGCTATGAAGATTTTGAAATGCGGCTATCGTAGAGCAATAAAAAAGGCGCCTTTTGAAGCGCCTTTTTGTTTATTTGGAATACACACAGACCGTATCGGCGTGACCAAATCCATTGAAGTTTGATCGCAAGACCGCGCTGTAAGCCCCTGTATTTTCAAAAACAACCCAATCTCCCATACCGATATCATAAGGCAGTGAGAACGGGCCTTGCATCATATCAAGGCTATCGCAAGTAGGGCCCGCGATACGGTAATCCTGCATCTCGCCATCAAAGGCGCGGTCGCAGGTGAAGGCTTTGACGGGGTAATTCAAGCCCAGCCAATCACAGGCATCGAACAAACCGCCATAAATGCCGTCATTGATATAAAGCGTCTCGCCCTTGCGAAGCTCCACGCGGGTAACGAGGCTTGCGCCTTTTGCGACCAATACGCGCCCCGGCTCGGCCAAAAGCGGCATGGATTGCCAGCCATGGCGTTTCAGCGCGCCTTTGATCTCTTTCACGCATTCTTCAACGCTGCAAACCATGTCATCCCCCTCATAGGCCACAGGAAAGCCGCCGCCCACATTTAGGGAGTCGATCTTCACGCCCGCTTCGCGCACCAGATCAACTGTATAGGCGATTGCGGATGCATATTTGGCCGCGTCTGTAGTCTGGGTGCCGACATGGAAGCTGATGCTGAGCGATCCGGCAACATTGCGGGTCTCGCGGAGCAACGTAATGGCCTCCATACGGCTGGCGCCGAATTTAGAAGAGAAATCAATCATGGCGGAATCATTTTTTGGCAAAGCCAAGCGAATGAATAGGTTTAAATCTTGCGCCAAATCGGTTTCACGCAGGATTTTGAATAGTTCTTCCTTACAATCCAGCACAAAATTGCGCACACCATAATCGAAATAAGCTGCGCGAATGTCTTCGGGCGCCTTCACGGGGTGCATAAAATAAATCTCGGCCGCAGAATAACGGGCCTTAACGCGTGCGATCTCTTCGATAGAGGCCACGTCAAAGGCCTCGACCCCACCATCTGTAACAGCGTCCAGAACGGTCGCCTCAGGATTGGTTTTAATCGCATAGAGCATCTTGCCAGGAAAAACGTTCACAAAATGCGCCGCCGTTTTTCGTATCAGATCGGGATAAAGCACATAAAGCGGTTTTGCAGGGCGAAGAGTTTTAACAGCCTGCGCCAGCGAAATAAAGTCACCTGTGTCTTTGTTAATGTCGTTTGCCGGATGCGTCTTACCCGGGAAAAAATTTTCCACCATTGCCTAGTTATTCCTTGTTCAATGAAGATATGTAGATTTTTATAAGGGAATTTAAAGCATCCTGCGAAAATACTGCGCGCGGATTACTTTACGGCTTGACCGGAATAATGCCGGACAAGCCAGCACCCTTACCACATATTTCCTTTAGAACGGAAAATAAGGATATTCCTTTGTTTGGAAGTGCTTTTGGGCAAAATAAGGCCCTGATTTATTGCAGCTAGAGGTTCCATAACGTAAACCCTTTCAAATCTAGGGTTTGGATTTGCAAAAATCCGCCCCGGTTTTAAAATGTTCACGCCGCCGTATAAACCATGACTGTGAAAACACAGAAGGGCCAGAGACACGTACGCATAATTCATTATGTGTCATTTCCCGTAGGAAAAGAAAAGAAAAAAATGCATTTTTATGAAATTTTTTTATTGCCCTCCTCGCACCATAAAATATGCTGCTCACAATAGGGGCGGAATATTTTATAGCACATAGGTAATATTATTGCCCCTCCGATTTCGATTACTTTTTTGCACCTCATAAACTCAACACAATATTAACTTTTAAAATCAATACCTTAATAAGACATTTTATTTTTTTAATGACAATGAATTTTATTCTTATTATATTCCTCTTATATACAAAATTGTAGTCACAAAGTCTGCCAGCATATAATATGCAGGAACAGATTGCTTTGAGCTTAGAATTGCATATACGTCTGGGGAGATTGCTTGCCAAGGCCGGTCCTCCCCACATCGCAGATACGAAATTCCGCGCAACAAACCAACTGATGAGCAGCAAAATGCATACAGGGAAACATATGGTGGGGGTATGATTAATAAGAACAAAAATAACAATACCGACACAATATCATGGAGTGACTACCAGAGAATCGCCGCTGAATTACAACGGAATCATGCGCATGAGGATGTAATGATGCTGCGCCGCGACAAGATAATATCCTTTATACAAGATATCCCCCATTTTGATGATCACGGCACCAAACCGACCCCTTATATGTTGGATGATATACGTTTTGAATGGTTTTTTCTTAAAAAGGGCACTGGAGAAAATGACAGTTTTTGGCGGTTAAAATCCAGTTTTTAAGCATTTGTCGTAAATAACTTCCTTTACATTTTCATACCAAGTTTGTATGGTCTGGGTAAATTATAAACAGGAATAGAAATGGCTCTCGGGGAATAACGGGCCTTGATGGTTTAGGGGACTACCATCATAACTATTCGATGAACAGGAAGAAAGAATGCCTCCACGCATGGGTGCATTTGGTTATTACACGTTAGAAAAGATGCTGGGGAGACAGTAAATGCTTAAGGATTGGGAACAGATAACACTCGGATATTTTAACCGTGATCATCCTTTCACACTGCCTATATTCGATGATTTTGGTCTGGATGAACAGGATAACTATTACTACGACACCTCTGCGCTGTCCAAATCGGAGCGCCAATCACGTGATACCAACAAACAAAGACTGATTATAGAGACCGTTGCCGATAACGTGAAATATGGAAACGCCAAAACTATGTATATGGCCTGCCCTATCACAAGTGGGCTCTATGCTTCGGAATGGATAGCCGAAAAAAACCGCAGTCAAGATTTTGATCCTCTCAGCACAATTAAAACCACTCACAAACTAGCCCGTCATATGGGCTCCAGCCTTATGGGCCAGCTTGTAACAGGCCCTAATGTTCGTGATAACCTTATGCGCGGTGCCATTGCGTGGGATAACATGCCCGATCAACACCCCTTGATGCCGGTAGTCCGTGAAATGGTTGTCAAACATATGACGGAAAATCCGGATTATTCGGGTGGTCAGAAATATGAAGACGTCGATTTTATGGCCAAATGGTACATCAAAATCGACAATTGCGCCTCATTGATCATGGACGGCCCGCTGACTTTCTCGCGCTCCACAGATAAAGAGATCATGCGCGCCCTCCTCGTGCAATCGGGCCTGCATCCTTCCCGTCCCGATGCAGATATGAATATCAATGATATCAATGGCAATGCGGTTGATACGATCGAAGTCTACAACAAAATGTTCGACACGCTGCGCTATCAGGTCGGAAGCGGCATCCACCCCAAAGAATCCCTGACCGTCCTTCTCCGCATGAATGATATGTTCGATCATTTGCAAGGCAAAGAAAACAAAATCTCGGCCGCGCGTGAACAAGCAGGAATGAGCAAATTCCCTGAGACTATGCACCCCTCCATGGAAAAATGGGTTAAGAATGATGCCAAGGCTTTTGAAGCCCTGCGCGATCAGGTTGATACATTTGCCAAGGAATATTGCGTTTCTGTTTTGAGTGATAAAGAGCTTTCCCAGCTGGATGAAAAATATCAGAGCTGGAAAAATGATGGCTACGGACAAATGCCTTCTTATGCCGATGGCATGTCACCCAATTTACGCAAGAAACTCGAGATTTGCGTTGATAATGCCGATTCGACCGAGAATTTCTTTCAACAGGTCTTGCCGCATAAAGACGAGCGCGAGGGCGCTGAACTATCTTTGCGCAAGGCAGAGCTGGTCGATATGGTTCAGGAAAGCGCGCGCGATTATAACCGCATCAATGGCCGCAATAACGGTCACTGGAATCCACGCCTGAATGACGTGCGCGCCCTCGTCTCAAAACATGAGGCACTGGCCGCTACTCTGGGCGGCGCATCGCCCTCCAACCATGAGCGGCTTGTTAAAATTGCGCTGGAGATCAAAGAAGCCACACATGAGATTAAAAACCAGATCACAGATATGCTGAATGACAATTCTGTTAGTAATTTACGGGCCGAGGCGCGCGTCATTGCCAAGGCCAATCTGGATTTAACCAATGAAGTCTCCAGCAAACCTGCCAGCGCCGAGGCGACAGCCGCCATGCGCAAATATAACGATTATTTCGCGCCTTTTTCCAAAAGTTCCGAAAGCAAGACCTTCAATGATGATATATTCGCAAGCCTCAGTGCACGGGAACAGGCAGGCCTTACACCGACTGTCATGGCCACAGAAACGGTCTACCCCGCTAAAAACCACCCCTTTACAGCGCGCCTTAGCATTGACCCGAAGGCTGTCGGCCAAATCGGTAATCAGGCCAAAGCGCAAAATGTAAACGGAATCAAGAATGTTTTCGGCGCGGCAGGCAGCGATTCAGCCGAGCTCTCGGAAAAGGCTATGGGTTATGCGGTGGCCGCTACGGAGTATATTGAAAAATTGCGCCCCGGAAAAATTGTCCACGGCACGCCGGGTGATGCACAGCTTTATAATGCCATCGGCAGCAATCCGGGCTTTGTTGCCAAAAAAGGCGGCGGGTATCGCTGGAGCTCCGCGGCGAAGCTGTTGAACGAGACCAAATTTACGCAGATGCGCGATGATGAAGTGTTTTTCGGGCCCGGCTGGGAGCGCTCGGAACATCAGGTACAAGAGCGCGTCAATGCGGTAAAAATCCAGCTTGGCATGATGGAGCGCGATCATGGCTCGCAGCTGAAAATCTATACCTTGCCGGAAGATTTGAGCAAGGCACCGGCCAATCCCGATCCGGACTCACTTCTGGAATCCATTGTACCGATTGCACGCTTCATTGATGAAGAATTCGAAGCAGGACGCATGGTACCGCCAAAAATCACGCTTGGGCTGATCCGCCTTTGTGAAATTCATGCCATGATCGAAGATCCGGCCTTGGTGAAACGCTTGCCGGAGAAGGAGCGCTTTAACGCCCATCAGGTAGACCCTAGTCTCATAGCCTATATGCGCGATGACCGAAAAAATAAGATTGGCAATAATAACAATGACGGTCTTTATAAATATCTTTGCGACAGGCAAGACGGCCTGTTAATGGAGCCGGCGATAATCCGCCATGTTCCTGCAAAAGCGCTGGAAGACCCTGCGCTCGGGACTAATTACATCGAAATGCAAAAAGAAGCACAAGGCAAGCATGTCAGCCGCACAACGCAGCGTCCATCCAATGATATCTTACATGTTGATATCGGGCTACACGCATAAAGCTATTTAAATACAAATATTTACACAATATATTTAAAGTAAATTATAATGAGTAAAACTGAAACAGCGCAGGATACAGGAATGGAGCAGGTCATAGGATGGCCGGCCAAATCCTATGCCGCCATGCTTGGTCTTGAACAAAGGGTGCCCGCCCATAGCGCGGATGGAAAAAATGGTCCTGCCCGCATTTATTTAGCCAAGGCCGATATTGATCAGGCCACGGGCGGCATTGTGCATCTGGAAACGCAAGCGCGCGCCGATAAAAGAACGGGCGCCATTCTCTCGCTGGATATGAAATTCACCAACCAGCAGCTCACAGGCAATCGCACCACGCAGCATGTTTTCCAAATCGAAAATACCATCAATAAAAACGGCGATGTCGTGCCCGATAGCGTATATTGCATGGGCGTACGTGTTTACAGCGCGGCGCAGGATGGCCACGATTTTAACGTACAGGCTCTGAACAATGTATTTCAGGCCGTGCAGGAAATTAACAATACCATGCGCCCGCCCTATGCAGGGGATCAAAACGCGTATTCACCCAAAAATGTCCTACGTATTTTGCTGAAAAACCGCATTCAGGATGTTATCGGCGAAGATCTCGGCATCAAATTCGAGGGCATTGATGAAAAAGGCCGCTTTGATTTCGAATACCGCGATGTTTTTAACAAAAAAGCCTCCAATGATAACAAAGGCATAACTTTCCCAAGCCGCGATTTTGCCATGGCCGCAGCAGGCGACCGTAGCGTCAATACACTGGATTACAGCCACGCGGAAAAAGGGTTGGTTGCGCCGAAATTTGCGACACATACCCCTTCTGGCGTCATGTATAAGGCTGATCAAATACGGAAAAATCTGAAAACCAAGTTGAATTATCAAAGCGCCCTTAGCCCGGTAGGCCCTTCGATTGCTGGAATTAATGCCCAGAGCCTACCCAGCGTAGTTGCCTTGGAATTCCGCAGCGCCCATGCCGGAGAGCGCGCGCAGGATGAGCAATATCTGAAAACCGTCGATTTATACGGCACGCCTATCAAGGGCAGCGACCCGCTTGAGCAAATGCGCGCCCTGCGCCTGCAGAACCGCATCAATAATGATATTGCCGATGGCCGTTATCCCCAGTTCATG
>CAXBAL010000088.1:0-8324 GCA_963973475.1 uncultured Micavibrio sp. | reverse complement strand
TGTTTTCCAAGCCCAAAGAAGATGGCCAGAGCGGGCAACAACAGCCTCCGCCTGCTCCACCGCCGCCTCCCCAGGCTGCCCCTCCAGCAGAGCCGCCATCACCACCGCTTGCCCCAGAAGAGACCAAGAAACAAGAGGGCGGCGACCCTATGTCCTTCTTTAAATCCCCGCCGAAAGAAGAGGGCGAAGAATAAATTTCTTGCGAAAAGGGCGAAAGCGCGGGTAAAACAATATATAGCGTAACTTTTAGGTATAAAAATGGCCGCCAGTAAAATTCTCGCCGCTTGCCTCATGCTTGCGTCCCAGACCTACTCGATCCCGCCCGCCGTTATGGTCGGCATTTATAAGGCCGAAGGTGGAAAAGTGGGGCAAGAGGTAAAAAATACAAACGGGTCTTATGATCTGGGGCCCATGCAGATTAATACGATCTGGATGCCCGAACTGGCAAAAAAATGGGGCGTCAGCGAAGAAACGGCCCGCAAATGGGTACGCGATGACGCTTGCACCAATGTCAGTGTTTCCGCCTGGATTTTGCAACAACATATTGAAGAAACCAACAGCTTGTCGCAAGCCATCGCTTATTATAATTCCCGCACGCCGCGACACGGAACTAAATACAAAAAACGGGTTATCGACATTATGCGCGATAACGGTCTTGTTCGTTCTCATCGCTAGAGAAAACCTACAATTATGTAGATTGGTCTGTATAAACTCCAGTCGTTGCTTGCCTTGAGAAAATTCTACCTTTAATCTTGATTCGATATGCAGATTCAAATAGTAATCAGTGTATGGTTTATAATGTTAGGATTTGATTACGCATGGTACGTATAGCTTCGTTAAATATTTTACTCGCTTCTGTTCTAATGCTTGGAGCCTGCGAAACAGCTGGCGAAGCATTTAGCGGCAATACGCCACAACTTGTTGCCGCCCCTGACAGCGTTTCTGCCATGTTGGCCGATGCCGCGGACCGCGCATCAAACGCCTTGGAAACACTCGCCGCTGTTGAATATGCACGCTCCCCCGGCGTTGCTGTCTCAACCATTAACAATGCCCCACCAGAACTGCGCCGCTCCATTACCGTAAACTGGGTTGGTCCGGTTGAACCAATTACAAAAACATTGGCCGACCGCGCAGGGTATAATTTCCTTACTATCGGCCACGTGCCTCCGGTGCCGCTTGTTGTCTCCCTTGATATTCAGAACCGTCCCGTTATTGATGTCCTGAGAGATCTGGGATTACAGTTAGGACAGCGCGCCGACATAAAAGTTGACGCAGACCGCCGCGTCGTTGAAATTCACTATGCGCCCGCAACCGGAACCACCAGTGGTTTGTAGGGTGGCGGATTTGGCCATAACAGAAAAAAGATAGACCACAATGCGTACGCCTTTTAGAAAAACATGCCTACAACTCGCCTTCGGTGGCTTGCTGCTGTTGGGTGGCATGTCACAGGCATGGGCGCAGATAAGCGAAGAAGACGCCAGTCAGGAAAACCCCCCGACCCTAAAAGAAATCCAAGAACGTGAGCGTTCTGACGATTATTTCGGCTCGGGCTCCAAGGAATTGCCATTTGATATTCGCAAAGATGCTATTCGTGAGGCCGCGCTTTCTTTTGGCGCGCGCGCAGGTTTATCGCGCCGTATTTTTCAAATCCGTCAGGAACTGGAATTCCGCGCGCGTTATCTTGATAAAGTGTTCGACTTCTCACAGCTTCTTATTCCGGCGCCATCCGGTTTATTGATTGAGCCTCCCATTATTACCTCAGGCGATAACGCTATGATTATTGAGGCCACCGGACAGCAGGCCGCGGTATCTGATCGCATCTATAACATCATCAGCAATGCCCGCATTGTTTCCGCCCCGCGCACGTGGCGCTTTTATCTTTACCGTGAATGGGGTGATATCGAGCCTCCACCAGATATTCTGCTTCCTGAAAATGATGAAGAACGCGCGCTCTGGAAAGAGTTGACTGCAGAGGGATGGGATTACGGGTTCCAGCAAGCCAATGATATATTTGAATCGGATTTAAGCCGTCTGGTTGCTGATTTTAACGGCATGGTGCGCTATCGCATGCTGCTGTCACAAGGCATGATTTCCGCACCATACGCTCTACAGATTGACCGCGGCATAACAGGCGGACCGAATGAAATGCGTATCGGTGACCGCGCCGTGGAAATAACGGGCGTTCCTCAATTGATTACAGGATCAGAAGAATGGCAACCCGCAAGCCGATAACCCTTGTTAAGGCTCAGGATGCCCACGCACAGACCTGGCCCGACGAGCCCAGCAGGTTTGTAGAGGATTATGTTGATCCCTTCATTCTATGGTGCGTAAAACAGGGCTCCTCGGACATCTCCATCCAATCGGACCGCCCCGTCTATAACGAAATTCACGGCGTTTTATATCCCGGCACATTCCGCAAGCTCGATGCTGCGGATATGGCCGTCTTCCTGACAAAAATATATGGCCCTGAAGCCTTGGCAAGATTGGCCTCAGGCCGTGATCTCGATGTGTCCTATGAAATACGCCCTGACCGATATTCCCGCATACGTTTTCGTGTGAATATTACCGCTATCTTATCAAAAGGCCGTGATGCAGCGCAGATCACCATGCGTGTTCTGCCAAGCGAGCCGCCGACTATGAAAGATTTGAATATCGAGCGCGAAGTTATAGAAAGCTGGGCGCCACGTCAGGGGATTGTTGTTATTACCGGGCCGACCGGTTCGGGTAAAACAACCTTGCTGGCCGCGGGTAATCGTATGCTTCTTGAGCGCCCCAGAGGGTGCGGCAAAATGCTGACCTATGAGGCACCGATCGAATACACCTATGATTCCATTAACAGTCCGCGCTCCTTGGTATCGCAAAGCGAAATTCCGCGTCACTTGCCCAGCTTCGCTGCAGGCGTGCGCAATGCATTGCGTCGCAAACCCGAAGTAATTCTGGTCGGTGAATCGCGCGACAAAGAAACAATTAATGCCTCTATTGAGGCCGCCCAAACCGGTCACGCCGTCTATACCACAACGCACACAATGGGTGTCGCATCAACCGTGCAACGTATGATTTCCGTTTATGACATGGAAGAGCGCGAGGAACGCGCAATCGCTCTTATGGAAAGCTTGCGCCTGATCGTGACCCAAGCGCTTGTTCCCCGCGAAGGCGGCGGGCGTATCGGCGTGCGCGAATGGATGAAATTTCCTGATGAGGTTCGCGAAAAACTCATGGATATGAATTTTACAAAATGGCCCAATGAAATACAACGCATGATCAATCAGTATGGCCGCACAATGGAACGCTCTGCCGAAATGGTATATGAAGCCGGAAAAATTGACCGTATTCATTATCTCTACCTTGCTTCCAGCACTAGCGGATAAGTCTTTATATAATTTTAAGGCATTTTTGATTATACTAATATTCTAGCACGTAGCCAATTTCATATCATTTAAGGAGCACGGATGGCAAAAGAAATCCAGAATATGCAGGACCAGCTCAACTGGCATTGGCGCAACAACATGCGTACAGTTCGGTTTTTTGCATTGGATGCCCGTGCATCTCTTTGTTTTATGGTCCTTTTGGTTTACGCACGTACATCCACCATTATTCTCACCATAGTGGTCACAGGCATTTTCTATTTTCTCGAGAAGAAGGGCCTTACCTTTCCAGCTGCACTCAGAGCGCTGCGACTTTGGTTTGTAGGCCCCAACAGACCTGGCCACGCCTCTGTTCATAGAAAAAAACTAATCGACCGCGGTTAAGCTATACATAAAACTTCTGTCCGTAATTTATGGCTAATATTTTCTTGTGTTTTTATGGTGTCCCAATTAGGGTAGCTAAATCATAATCCAAGAATTCAAGGGGACCATAATATGCTGAACAAGGCCTATTATTCTAAAATATTATTAATTGCCGTATCTGCCGGGGCAATGGCCTCGCTAAATTCTGGAACAGCTTTAGCAGGATTTGAATGGGTACCGGGCGCGCCGCAAGCGCCGGTAGCAAAGGCTCCTGCCGATACCATGCAGGTTAAGCAAGCCCCGGTGCCTGATGTCTCCAATGAACAACTTGCTCCGGTGCCGCAGAATAACCCTGCCCACGCCAATGAAATTATTCATGTCGCTCCTCATGCAGCCCAAATGGCTCCCCCCGCTCCGGCAGCGCCTGATGTCATGACCCCGTCTCCGTTCGATACACCCGCACCTACTGCCGCGCCGGCACCGATGCCGATGCAAATTGCGGCGCCCGAGCCGATAGAGACGCCAGCGCCGGTTATTAATACTATTGATTTCACCAACAAAGCCCCAGCTCCGGATGAAGACATTTATTATAACGAGAATATTGAGAAGATTGAGGCACAAACACTGCATATAGAAGAAGAGCAAGTGACCATGCCCGCTCCGACCTCTCAACAGCCTATTAGCATTCATGCCAGAGAAACACAAAGCCCCGCTGAAATCATTCCTGTCGCACAACAGCCTCAGCAACTGGCGCCGACAATGCCTGTGGAAGATAGAGCGCCAACACGTCCCGTGATCCTCGCCTATCCCGAAAATCCGGCACAGCCAACTCTTGCGACAGGCGCACCGGTTACCCAAAATGAAATTTACGCTGATGCGATCGGGTTTGGCAAAGACATGCCTCTTGCCTTGGCGATACAGCAAATTCTGCCGCCAGGCTACGCCTACTCATTCGCGAAAAGCGTTAATCCGGGTGAACGTGTATCGTGGAACGGCGGCAAGCAATGGAATTTGGTTTTATTGGAAACATTAAAGCCACTAGGCTTAACTGCGCGTATTGGTGAGAATAATGTCGCAATTGTTCCTTCTGTTGGCGACCTCTCTTCCAATAATGCTTTGTCTGCGCGTGAAACAGATAGCGCTATTTATGCAATTGAGCCTGCTTCAGGCGTTGAGCAAGAAATCCACACCGCGCCGGAAAATGATACAGAGACGATGTCGAACCGCTTAATCATCCGTGATCCGGGCGAGCAGGAAACCGAACAGCCCGGGCAAAGCAAATCTGCCTTGCTTAAGCCTGCAGAAAATTCCGTGCTTATTCCTATAAATACAAGCGATATTACTCTGAACGGTGATGCCCCATCATTGCAAAAAGCGAGCATGGATGCAGTAGGCGGGAACCAGAAATGGAATGCAAAAGCAGGCGATAGCCTGAAAAAAGTAATGTATGACTGGGCAAAAACAGCCGATATTCAGATTATTTGGGAAGCCTCACACGATTATACCCTTAATACAGACTTCTCATCATCCGAGCCGGTAAGTGTTGCACTTGCGAATATGATGAAAAGCGCATTGGCAAATGATGCTATTCCATCCTACCGTATTGTGAATAATAATATGAAGACCAATCAAATGGCCCTGATTATCGTTCAAGATCCTCCAGAAGCCGAAATGGCCTCCAGCGCGCCGATAGCGGGCTAATGCATTGAAGGCACGTTTCATAAAAGAGACGTGTGTCGCATCCTATCCTATATAAAGTTCACCAAGCTCATCTGTTGCATTAAGGCCGTTATCCGGTAAGAGGCATCAAGTGAGGTTTGAACCGCCCCGATTTTCACGGCCACTTCGTTGATGTCGACATTTTCAACATCATCAATCAAGCTAAGCGCTGCGTTTTTCTGATCACGATTTACCTTTGCGGCCTCATCAAGGCGCACACGGGATAGTTCCAGATTTTGAATTTCTTTATCTATCTCTTTCAAAGCTCCAGTTACCATCGATTCGATCTCGTCAAACATTTCAAAAAAGGAATCGGTCTGCTCTTTCAGCGTGGCGCCTGGGGCCCCTTCCTGAATTGGTGCGTCTCCAAAAGTATATGGCTCTTGATAGACATCAGCAATTGGAGGCAAGTTCTCGCTCTTCAAGAACGACACGGCAATCAGCACGTCACGGAACCCCTGATTATTAGCCAAGGAGGTATAATTTACTTCAGAATTGGCATCAATACGGGCATAGACATTACCGGCCTTGCCAGATGTAAGCGTGGCATTAAATCCAACCACGGTATCCGTAAAGGGATCTGGATTGGCGGCGGTTGAAACGCGGCCACGCAAATCGGCAATAAATTGTGCAGATGTTATGTTGGTGGCACTGGCTTCGTTCTTCCAATTGGCAATGGACGTTTCCATTTTCGAATCCAGCAAGGACGTGCTGACCAGCGGCTTATTTAACGTGTCAGAACCGGAAAACAAATAGCGATCTTCTTCCTGTCTGTTAATCAGATCATCTAGAAACCCATCCATATTCTTGGCAAAATTGGCCATCGTTGTGAAATCCACCAACATCTCGTCCGAACCAAGACCAATTATCGGCTCCCCCTCAATCTCGGGCGTTAATGGGTCATCCTGACGAATATCGGCACCTTCCTGATGCGAAGATGCTTGGGAGAAGTTCAGCATAAAATCGCGCAGATTTTCTGTTTGCGCGCGAAACTCTTTCAGCGCCGTCAGCATATGTTGAACACGATTATCTGCCAGCGTTATATTGTTCTGATAGACTTCTATCGAGCTAAAGCTGGCGCGGGTGCGTTTGGAGGTTAGCAAATCCGCCCCCAAACCGGAAAATCTATCTGTTTTTTTGCCGCTCGATAATTGGCGGCTCAGCATACTGAAATCAGTTTGCGTAGCTTTCAACCGCTCTATCTGGTCTAGGGCCTGGCCCAATGTTGATACACCTGTCATTTTTTATGCTCCTGCAAAAAAGTAAATATTAAAACGCATTCAATAATTCCTGAAACATCTCGTCCACCGCACTAACAACGCGCGCCGAGGCCGAAAAGGCCGTTTGGAAAACAATCAGGTTTGATAATTCCTCATCCAGATTAACGCCGCTCTCATTCGAGAATTGGGTCTGGAGAATATCACGCAAGGACTGCTCATCTGCCTTAGCATTGTTAATCGAGACAATCTGCGATGCATGCTGGTTCACCATCTTCTGCGCATAGTCAATTAAACGGTTCGAACCGATAATCTCCGTAGAAACGCTGCCGTCAGGGCCCAGCATGCCGGAACGGAAGCCAATCTGATTGGAGTTGGCGGCGCTGGTTTCAGAGCCATAATTCACATTATTAATGGCCGAGCTATTGCTGATAATGCCACCAGTGGCCGTATAGGTTCCAAACAGCGCGGAGGAGATATTCACATTATCATCAAGGCCTGTGCGCGTCCCGGGCGCGGCAGTGTTGGCATAGGCCGCATTGCTGGTTGCAAACGGGCCGCCAATGATTTCTATATCACCACCGAAACTCTGGGATGTGAACGTATCATCATCCCCCGGGCGCATGCGAAGATTGCCATCGGCGTCAATTTCGACGGCTAAATGGGGAATGCTCTGTAGTTTGGCCAGCAAATCATTCGCCGTATCCCCCGGCGCTATAGTGACACGAACGGGAGTATTATTTCCGACCTTCACATCAAAATACGGGTCATTCGCTGCTTCGGTTGTGCCTTCTTGAAGACCCAGGTAATCCAGACCGGTCTGACCCATACCATTTGCGCCCGATGCATCAATAGTGATATCGGCATTGGCGCGAATGGCAATCTGACCGTTATTGGTAACCACCGCTTGCGGGGCGAGGCTCGCATCCGGCGCGGCCGCCGTTATTTGCGCATTTATATAATCTCGAATTTCTTCGGCGGCACTTTGCCCGGTAGACGTTATGGCGCTCAAATCAACTGTAATATTGACAGGCGCGGCTGGTGGCACCAAATCCGGCTGGTCAAATGTGATTGTGAACTGGTCGTTCGGATCATTAAGAGCGCCTGCCGCCGAGGCGACAAGAACATCAATAGAGCTCGCGCCCGCAGCGGTTCCATCTGGATCATCAATAACTCCATCCCCTGTGGAACGGCCCGCAATAACGCTGTTGCCCGTGAACAAGCCCAGCCAAGACTGCAAATCGTTGCCGCCGGTATTGGTCAAATCAACTTGGGTATTTAAATTCGCATTAAATGCTTCTTGATGGCTTACATCACCAAATGTGTATTCGATAACGCGGCGTATAACGTCATTGGCACCCACATCAATTGTGCCGCCATAGGTTCCTTGTTGAAGTAAACTGTTGTCAGACTTAATGGACTGGTTGACCTGAATTCTTCCCGAAAAGCCAACATACGGCACGGCCACAAATGGCGGGCCAGCATCCGGTGGGGTGTCCGGAGGGATATTACCGGCTTCATCGGTAAATAATTTCAAACCTTGCGCATCAAAACGCATAGCCAATTTGTGTGCCAGCTCATCGACCTGCGCCAATTGCTTGGGAAAATCCTTATCCCGCAGCTCTAGCAAACCGCCCAGCTTTCCGCCAATATTGGATTG
>CAXBAL010000087.1:0-8355 GCA_963973475.1 uncultured Micavibrio sp. | reverse complement strand
CATCCTGCGTCCGGCGGCGTGGCGTCCCGGTGCCCTCGGCCTCATGACCGTTTTTGAAGATCATTAATGTCGGTACGCCGCGCACGCCGTATTTTGTCGGGGCTTCGGGGGCTTCTTCGATATTGACCTTTACGACCTTGATCTTACCATCCATCTCGCCGGCAACTTCGTCGAGCAGAGGCGAAAGCGCTTTGCACGGCCCGCACCATTCTGCCCAGAAATCCACCAAGACAGGCGAATCGGCCTGCAATACTTCACTTTCAAATTCGGCATCATTTACGGATGTGGTTGCCATGTTTATTCCTTTCGCGTTTATTTCTAGGTTTGTTTTTTAAAGGGGGTTTGTGCGCCCTTTATAGAACTGGTTCAAATTTCATAGAGTTCAAGTGTAGACCGATTCCCTAACCATGCGGGAGGGGCGGTTAAAAATAATTGCGAATTATTCACATTTCGCAAAGAATCAAAGAGCAATCGGCATTAACAGCGGGCCATCTGTCCATATAAGGCCGCAATGGATAGTGTGGTGAGGATAAATCGCTCGCAAAGTGTCATGATAAGCGCGCATTTGGTTTTTATAAATGGCGGGAACGTCCTTAATGTCTTGCGGCGGGGGCCGGTTGGTTTTGTAATCGATAATCCAGATATCACTTTCATCAATGTAAAGCCTGTCAATCTGGCCGCTGATGAGTTCATGGCCGTTTATTAAGCCCGTGATAGGAACTTCCGCGCGGGATCCCGGACCGAATAGCGGTGCAAACTCGCTTGAGTTCATGATCTGTATACATTCTTTGATAATGTCTTTGAGTATGGCCTCGCTTAAATCCTGCCCGTAGCGCCCGAGGAATTTTTCTGCTGTTTCTTCGCGTAATCCGGCCGGAATATCAGGCAAAAACTGTAAAAGCTTATGTGTAATATTTCCGCGCCGGAAACGATTCTGATCGCTGGCCTGCAGGGGTGAGAGCGCAGCAGGTTCGCTTTCAGAAGGGCGAGAGGGTACGAGGGGCTGCGGCGGGCTTGGCTCTACTGGCGCTGCTTTATACAGCCATTCAGGAGGCGGTTGCGGCGCAGTCTTGGTTTTGGCAATGCTACCGGCTTTATCGGGGTCTTTTATGCGTTCGTTAGAAAGCCTTAAAACGCCGTTTTCTAATGGATGTACGGAAGGTGAGTTTTTAAAGGCCGATTCGATATAGCTGTACCAGCTATCCTCAATATAGTTTTTCGAGCCCTTATAACCTGTAATATATAAACGTTCTTCCGCGCGGGTCATGGCGACATAAAGCAGGCGCCTGTATTCTTGGTCGTCTCTGGCTTCCATAGCGCTATAAGCTTGCGTGAAAATTTCAAAATTCATGTCCTTACGCGGCGACCACAACGGCACATCCAGCCCGCTTTTATGAGGCCATAACAGGCGTTTATCGGCCTGACCTGGAACAGTGCGTCCATTGCGCACCGTATCGGGCATAATCACGATCGGCGCTTGCAGACCCTTTGAGCCGTGCACGGTCATAATTCTAACTTGACCGCCCGCTTCTTCCATTTCGCGTTTGATCTGCGCTTGGCCGGATTTCTGCCAGCGGATAAAACCCTGCAGACTGGGCGTGTGATCTTCTTCGTAACGAAGGGCTGCGTTTAGCAACTCGTCAACCGGATCAAGCGCATCATGGCCAAGACGTTTTTTGATTGCACGAAGGCCTGAGATATTATCGGCGGGGCAAGGACGCGCCAAGGCGGCGCTCAGGAATTCAAAGGGGTGCATGTGATGCGCCGCATCAATAAAGCTTTCCAGATAATACTTTGACTCTGTTAGGCTTTCCTCGGCGCATAGGGCGTTCCATAAAGTGCCGCCGCGATCCACAGCGAGATCATAGAGCGTCTCTTCAGATAAGCCGAGCAGCGGAGATTTCAGCAAGCAGGCCAGTGTTAAATCATCGCTGGGCAGTAGAGAAAACTCAGCCAGCGCCATTAAATCCTGAACAGCAAGTTGTTCATTCAGCACCATTCTGTCATGTCCGGCCACCGGAATATCACGGGTTTTCAAGCCGCGTATTAGCTGATTTACAAAAGCCGTGCGGGTGCGTACCAAAATCATTATATCGCCGGCTTCAATCGGACGCCCATGACTTTCCAGTATTTCCTTGTTTTGAATCCAGCCCTGAATAGTATCAGCAACAGCTTCGGCACACAGGCTCGCCCCGCTTCTGGAATCCGTGATGGTGACAGGGGGCTCCCAAGGGTCGGGCGACTCGATTGTCTGGGTTTCATAAAGCGGCCAGAGTTCGACCAGCCCCGCTTGTCCGCGCCGCGCCGAAATATGATTGATCTCCGCAAAACCGGGGTCATAATTTAAACCCGGCTGGCTAAAGACCATATCTACGGCCTCCAGAATACTGCGGGTAGAGCGGAAAGAGGTATTCAGATTCACATTGTCCCATTGTAGATCGGCTGCGTTTATACGGGCATCAAAATGGGCGCGCATAATATCAAATTCTTCCGGCGAGGCACGCTGGAAGCTGTAAATAGATTGTTTTTCGTCGCCCACGGTAAAGATGGTGCGCAATACTTCATCCTTGGCTCCTATTCCTGCAAAGAATTCTTCGGCCAGCGCCTTAATGATGGTCCATTGTTCGGGATTTGTGTCCTGGGCTTCATCAATCAAGATATGATCCAGCCCCTGATCAAGCTTATAAAGAACCCAGCTCGGCATTAAATCCAGCTTATGGGTATTGTCCGCGCCGCTGAGCAGGGTTGTTGTCAGGGCAATCAGATCATCAAAATCCAGAACCCCATTGCGTTGCTTTAATTCGGTGTAGTGGCGGATAATCTCGCCCCCCAGTACCATCAAATCGCGGGTTAGAAGGGCGCATTGTGCCTTGTTGATATGCTCTTTCAGATCCAAGAGCCTTTGGGCCTCGACCTTCATCGCCTCCAGCAGCGCCGGATATTCCTCTCTGGGTTTTTTGCTCATTAAATCGGAATAGGGCAAGCCATCGCTGGTTTTGAGGAAGGCACTTTTATAGGTCTCGATGGTGGCAATGCGGGCTTCATGATTGGCGTCCAGCCAATTTAGGATTTTATCGGCTTTTTCGTTATCTTTTACGCCTTTGCTTTCATATAGCACGCGTCCGGCCTCCCGCATATCCGCAGCGGCGAAGCTATCTTCTTCGCAATGCGCGCCTATTATCCTTTCGGGCGTTTGACCCGCAGGAATATTTAAGGTGGCACAAATTTGGGTATATAACCCGTCAATATCCCAATTCTTTCCGAGCAAACGCAGGAGCTGGCCGCGCTCTTTGGATAACTCCATCAGCAAAGTGCTGAACTGGTCCTCATTAATGGTCGAGGCCAAATTATTGAGCGCGCAAGACAAAGGACTTGCCGCGTTCTGGCTGGCGCTTGTATAGGCGCGGCGGCGGGCTTGTTCCATTAATTCACGGCTGCCCTGTTCATCCAGAACGCTGAAATTCGGATTGATCCCCGCCTCCAGGGGAAAGCGTCCCAAAATCGACTGGCAAAAGGAATGCAAAGTCATAATTTTAAGCCCGCCCGGCGTATCAATCACTTGCGCAAAAAGTTGGCGTGCCGCGCGCATTTCATCACTGCGTGGATGGTGACCAAGCAGACTTTTAAGCGCATCGGCAAGTTCGGGCTCGCTCATGACCGCCCAGGCGGCCAGTGTTTTATTTATACGGAGCGCCATTTCACTGGCCGCGGCCTTGGTGAAGGTCAAGCAGAGTATTTTATGCGCAGGTGTGCCCGCACGCTCATCTGAAGTAGGGAGTAAGAGCCGCAAAACACGATCGGTCAGGACTTTGGTTTTTCCGGTTCCTGCCGAGGCGCCGACCCAAACGGATGAGTTCGGGTCCGAAGCCTTTCCCTGCAATACATTCGGATCCGTTTCGCGTATGAGTGCACCGGGCATATCGGGTGCATTTGCGCCGTCATGATCCATGTTTTGCATCTTGGGTGATTTATCCATTATGCTGCCTCCGTTCCGCTATCTTCATCTTCAAGCGCCGCCCATTCCTTGATGCGTTCCAGATGTTCGAAATCATTAAAGCGCGGCGTAGCGTTGGCACGCGGCAGGCAGATATACGGCGTTTCCGGATTGGCAAAAGCGTCAATAAGCCCCTCTAGGCCGTCACGAGTTTTTTCGATAATGGCGTCTAAATCCTTGTCACGGCTGGAAGGCAGCGGCGTGATCTTTCCTGCCTCTGTTCCCCCTGTTAAGCTCCAATAGGCAAGATAAGATGTCGTTTTATTGGGCGCCAGACCAGCCTGAGCAAAAGCGCCCTCATTCAACATCATGGCTTCCAGTGGCAATTGCGGGGTATCGCCCGAGGCCATTTTGGTGCTGGAAAACCCGCTGCCGGTTTTATAATCAATGATCGCGCAGCTCCCGTCCGTCATCAGATCAATGCGGTCGGCAATGCCTTTTAGGGTAAGGGAAGATGCCGCGGTTTTAATGGTAAGTTCTCCTACCGCTTCTAGAATAAGCGGCCGGGCTTTATGCTCGAAACGCCAGTTTATTTCGTTGGCGATAAACCAGTCGCAAAGGCGTTCAAAACGCGGCCACCAAAAGCTCCAGACCGCAGGATCATCATGAAAACGCTTTATATGATCACTGGCATGGGATTGTAAAATTTCTTTGGCGTTTGAAGGGATTTTATCTTTATGCGCAGTGATAAAGCGCTCCAGCACATCATGTAACAACGTGCCTTTTTCTTTGGCTTCAATGGGTTTTTCCAGATCTTCCAGTTTGGAAAGCCGAAGGATTTTCTTTGCGTAAATCGCATAGGGGTCCTTCATTAGCGTTTCTATTTGTGTCACCGAAAGGCGCTTGGGGCGTTTATCAAGCGGAGGTATGGGTTGTGGACGTTTTATAGGATCAGCTTTGACATGATCGTCCAAGGCTTCGTGCCAGTCCTGAAGGGCTGCATCTTGCAGAATATCGAGTTTCTTTCCGGCGCTGCGCAGCACGGTATCCAGCCTTTGCAGCCAGCGAGCCGGGACGGTCGCGGCGCCATCAACCGTTTTAGAGCGCGTCAACAATACCTTCGGCGCGCAAAAGCTTTGTACAAAATCATGGGCAGCCAATCCGACGCTGCGATCCGGATCGGGGAGGCCGAATTGTGCGCGCATCGGACGTGACATCCACGGGTCGTGACCGGGATCAGGCGGCCACGATCCTTCGTTTAACCCGCCAAGGATCAGCATATCGGCATCAATAAGGCGCGATTCCAGCTGTCCCAATATGCTTAAGCGCGGGTGGGTTCCATATTTGGGCCGCACAGCAATATCCCCCATGAGGTGGGAAAGAATGCGCAAATATGAGGGGCCGTCCATGTATTCAAAGCTGGCGGCCTGTTCGGAAAGTTCGGCAAAGAAAACGGCGGCTGCTTCGCCTTCCTCATCACGCCATAGACGTTTGCTCCCTTCGACAGAATCGGTGCAGGCAAGCGCTTCGGCAAGTTGCAAGTGAGCCTTTAGGTAAACGTCTATATTGTGCGCCTCTCCGGTTATCATGAGGTCAATAAAGGGTCGCATTACCGGGTCAATGACATCTATGAAATCCAATAAATGATCAGGTGGATCATCGGCATGACGGTCGTTTTGGCGATCATCAAAGCGTCGGCGTATCCCGTCAAATCCGGGCAGCGGTTTTAACCCGCGCAGCAGATATTGATCCATTGCGTAGACATTGCGATTATACTCATCTGCTTTCAATCCTGCGCGCGCATATTTGTGTTTGAGCAAGGAGAGAAGCGGCGCAGGTGATAAATTGGACCCCGCCACCTCGCATAAAAGCAACAAATATGTGCCGAGCGGTGCGGCGCTGAGCTTTTGTCCGGCACTGTCATCGACCTCAATGCCCCAGCGTTTACAAAATCCGCTTACGCGGCGTGCCAGTTTGCGGTCGGGGGTAATAAGAGCGGCGGTGCTGGTTTTATTCTCTAAAGTTTCGCGAAATTTAAGGGCGATCATCGCGGCTTCTTCGCGCTGATTGCTGGTTTCGATGAGGTTTAAGCCACCAAGCGCAGCATCGAGCTGTGTTTGACTTTCAGCCGTCGCATATTGTTGTGCCCAATCTTTGGCGGTTTCTGCGGGGCGCATCATTTCGCTGGCGAGCTTGGTACGCGGGATATTTTCTTTTTGTAAATCAGGCCAAAGCCTCACTTTATCTTTCTCTAGCCCGATCCCCTGCAGCAGGATTTTAAACCCGTATTGCGGATGGGATGGGGGAAGGGCATCCCAGCTATCGGTGTCGATATGGGTATCAAGTCCGGGCAAAATGACCTTACCGGCAGGCAGCGCGGCAATCACGGCGAGCAGGCGCGCCGTAGCAGGGATAGAGCCGGTGGAGCCTGCGGCAATAATCGGGCTTTGCGGCCGGGTCTCTTGCCAATGTGCGGCCAGAATATGCATCAAACGGTTACGGCGGTCGGCGGCGTCAATTACGCCTTCCTCGCGCAAAATTTGCGGCCATGCTTCGCTCAGGATTTTCAGAAAATCCAATGTGATCTGCCAATGGCGCGAAAACTCTTCGGGCACAATATCGGCCAGATCGGCAAAGGCAAGATTTTCTATGATGATCTGGTCCAAAAAACGCGCCAAAGCATCGCCCAGCGCCAAGGCTTGATCAAACCCGCTGGTAAAACCCTCAATGGCCCCTATCGTTTTTGCAAGCAGGATACGGCGGCGCAGCGGAGAGATAGCGGGAGGGAGCGAGAGTATTTGCTCCAGCGCATCACTGCCCGCCAGAGACAGCGATAAATCCTGTTCATCGACATCGCCCATCGGCTGGATTTTCGGTAGTAGAAGCGGCGCACCGCCGGTCTCTTGCAAAAAGATCTCCTGAAATGTACGGCAAGCGCGCCGTGTCGGGAGCAAGATTGTGTAGGCTGCCAGAGCCTCGGGCGTTGTGGCATGTTGTTTTAACAAGGCGCGGACAACACTGCGGGCAAAAGGCAGCCCTGCGGGAATGTTATAGACAGATTTTTCTGGTGCTTCGTTCATGATGCACCCACATCATCTTGCACCGATAATGCATCGTTAACGCGCGTCACATCATCGGGAGTGCTAATGTGGTGCCAATCCCCCTTATGCACGATGCCATAAAGCCTGCCGCGCGCTTGCGCTTGATCCAATAGTTGCAAATAAGAGAAAGGCCCGCTTGGCGCGTCATCGAAAATGGGGGGGGCATTGATGCGCAAGCTGGTAAACATATAGGCGCCATTTTGATCAAGGCTGCGGATGGCGCGCCCGTCCTTATCCAAATCGTAATCACCGACGCCGTGGGTCAGAATCATGTTTTTTACGGGTTGCAAGAGGATGAGAATATCCATTTTACCGGCGTCCCAAGCGTCTTCCATGCGGGAGAGGGCGGGCTTACCCTGGCCGTCCTGCAGATAGGAATCCCCGCTGGACACATAAAATGCGTCATCTTTAAGCAGGTGTCGGGCATTGACTATGCCGCCGCCTGTATCAAGGATTTCGTTTTCATGAGAAAGGGAGATTGTAATATCTTTGCGGCTATTTAAATGATCTTTCAGGACATCTCCAAGGTAATGGGTATTAATGACGGCGCGGGTCATTCCATGCGCGGTAAAGCTATCCAGAACATGGTCTACCATTGGTTTGCCATTCACATTAACCATCGGCTTTGGCATAGTATCGGTCAGGGGGCGCATGCGCGTTCCGAAACCTGCACACAGGATAAAGCCTTGGTCGATCTTGCTATTATTACGGGTCATGCCGGTCTCTTGATCTGTATGGTTCTTTGCGCGGTTTTGCCATTTGCGGTTATATGGACATCAATGCTGTGCGATGGTTTTAGAGAGCCTAAGCGCTCCGGCCATTCAATGATTAAGATGGCCTCGCCCAAGGCATCCTCCCACCCTGTTTCATAAATCTCTTCCGTATCTTCCAGACGGTAAAGATCAAAATGCCAAATTGGAGCCGGCGCATTTTGTTCGTCATAAATTTGTACGAGCGTAAAGGTAGGGCTTGGCACATCAAGGTCACTATCACCGCTCAGCGTGCGGATAATGCTGCGTGCGAAAACCGATTTTCCCATACCGAGCGTGCCATAAAGACAGATAACCTCACCGCCGCTGAGTGTTTTGGCAAAATTTTGTGCCGCTACAATGGTCTCGGTCTCCGAATGCGTCTCTATGGTTTCTTCGCTGCTCATACATCAACACTAAAGATAATGGTCTGAAATTCCAGAAAAATCTGCTGTGTTGCACAAGGATTTCTGTATAGCAGGTGGGGCGTTTCTTATGATATAATAAGGAATGATACGCTTGGTACTTACAACATTATTCGTTTTTGGCATTGGTCTGCCTGCCGTTGCGC
>CAXBAL010000086.1:0-8449 GCA_963973475.1 uncultured Micavibrio sp. | reverse complement strand
GCTTAATGATTTTGCTATTGCTTTTATAGGCCAGACAATTTTTGCCGCGCCATTTTTCAACCTGCATCCACCAACTCGCAAGAGCGTCTTTATCCATTTCATATTTGCGCGTCCGCCAGACATGCAACATGGCCTCCAAAACCTGACTGGCATCACCGACAACCGGAATATCAATTTGCACATTCTTATTTATCGAGCTGGGATCTATATCAACATGGATTTTGGTGGAATGCGGCGAGAATTTATCCAGCCGTCCTGTCACGCGATCATCAAAGCGCGCACCGATATTGATCATCACATCACAATCATGCATTGCCCAATTGGCCTCGAACGTGCCATGCATGCCGAGCATCCCGAGCCATTGGGGGTCATTTGCGGGATAAGCACCGAGTCCCATCAGGGTCGAAGTAATCGGAATATTTGTCTCGCGGACAAATTCGCGCAGGAGCGTTGAGGCCTCCGGCCCTGCATTGATCACGCCGCCGCCCGTGTAAAACACCGGCTTTTTGGCATGCGCGATTAAATCAACGGCGGCCTCAATAGCTTCCATATCTGGCGTGGTTCTAGGATTATAGCCTTTATGCGCATCGCTTTTTGTATTCCGGTACATGCCTTTGGCAAATTGAATGTCTTTTGGAATATCAACGACCACAGGGCCGGGGCGGCCTGATCGCGCCACATGAAATGCTTCATGCATCACGGCGGCCAATTCATCAACCGATTTCACCAGATAATTATGCTTCGTACAGGGGCGGGTTATGCCCGTGGTGTCGGCTTCCTGAAACGCGTCCGTGCCGATCATAAAGGTCGGCACCTGTCCGGTAATACAAACCATCGGAATCGAATCCAGCATCGCATCAGTCAGCGCGGTCACAACATTGGTAGCCCCTGGCCCAGAAGTCACAAGGGCAACACCGACTTTCCCAGTAGAGCGCGCATATCCTTCCGCCGAATGGCCGCAGCCCTGTTCGTGGCGGCACAGGACGTGATGGATTTCATCCTTATGCTTGAAAATTTCGTCATAAATCGGCAGAACAGCGCCGCCGGGATAACCAAAAATATGCTCCACGCCCTGATCAATCAGGGCCTGAATGACAATCTCCGCGCCGGTCATTGATTCCAGTTTCTTAGCGGTTTTCTGGCTGGCCTTGCGTTTGGCTTCTGTCGTACTCATTTTAACTTCCTTTATTTACGTCTTATTTTAAATTTGCGGGCAATAAAAAACCCCGGCTGGTCTGGCTCGGGGCGCTGAACTTTGCTGGACTGTTATAGCCTAGCGTCGCAGCGCCTCCTTCACGAGTACCACGAGAGTTCCTACAATAATGTTAACAGCGTTCATATTCATATCTAAAAACTTAGGTTATTTTTTTCGCGAGTGCAACAAAGAACCGCTCTTTTTCACTCACACTATAGTCATTTGCATTTAAATAAGACATTTTAAATGCAAGCCCTCAATCGCCTGGTATGCTTTCGGACTAGCGTCCGCCCTCGCACTTGCTCGGGTTGGTTTGTATTATTTTAAATACAAACCATTAAAAAAAATATGCGCCGGGAGTAAGCCGCTTACATGATTGGAGAGAGATTGCTCGGCTTCTCCTCGGATCGCATTTTTTGTTCTTTTGCAGCCTTTGGTAATTTTTTACCTTCCGGCTGCGTACACCTTCTAAACTTTCGTTTGTTCCCGAACCTTTGTCTGGCCGGACCTTTTTCGAAACATTGCTGTCTCTTATAAGTCCTTTATGCAACAAAATGACAAAAGAGTCAACCTTATTGGAATAAAAAATGTTAAATATGGAAGATTTTGAAATAATATTTCAAAAAAAGGCGTTTTAGACAAAATTTTAGCGCCCCGTCGTTTCAATATTTAAAAACTGAAACCTGGTATGCGCTATAAAATTACGATCTTCTCGTATGTATCCCTGTTTACCGGGATTATTTCGCGAATAAAACACCACTCTCCTTCGCTCATTTGTCCTTTTGCGGACCTTTTAGTATCCCAAGAGATTAACTTTTGCGTTATTTTTTATGCTCCTGATGTATTTATTTATGCATACCCGCCCCAGAAGTGTCAAGAAATATCGCTTGAAATTATTTAAGGCAATTTATTTCATTTGGTTGCGAAACCACGTGCACTGGCGTTTCGCATAGCGACGCGTTTCCCCTTGCGAGAGCATGATGGCCTCCTCCATATCCATGTCCCCGCTCAGGTAACTGCGCAGGTACTTAAACCCCAGAGCCTTGGTCAGGGGCACGCCTTCATCCACTTCACCGCGCTCGATTCGCGCGGCAAAATCCCGGGTCTCCTCCAATGCACTGCCCTGCTCCACCATCTGCACAAAGCGGGCGTTACAGCGTCTATAGAGTTCTCCACGCTCGGGCATAATGATCTCTGTAACAAATTCCCAGTCCTCAGGGGGGCCAGCGCGCTCGAGCTTTTGCCACTCGGCCAGTGATTGCCCTGTGGCCTCCAGCACCTCCATAGCGCGCACAATCCGCGCCTTGTGATTGACATGAAACCGCGCCGCCATTTCGGGATCGCGCGCGCTTAACTCGGCGTAGAACGCCTCCGCTCCGACCTCATCGTAATGCGCCACCACGCGCGCCCGCACCTCATCAGGCACATCGGGCATAGGCGATAGACCATCGGTAAGGGCCTTGATATATAGCCCCGTCCCGCCGCATATAATCGGCGCTTTTCCCTCCGCCAATACTTTTGCAATAATAGGCTGTACGAGCTCGCGCCAATTTCCTGCGCTAGTGACATCATTGGGATGCAGATGTTTATATAAAATGTGCGGAGCCGCATTAAGATCAGCCTCAGAAGGCTGCGCCGTTAAGGTCGGCAACCCGTCATAAATCTGCAACGAATCGCAATTGATGATAACGCCATCCAACTCCCGCGCCAACTCCAGCGCACGCGCCGATTTGCCGCTCGCCGTTGGGCCGGCCACGATATATATACGCTTTTTATCCATTGGGCGGGGTTATAACAAATTTTTTCGAAGGACGCACGCTTCCATCGGCGCAAACCACATCAATATCTTCGACAAAAGCAAAGCCGCATTTTTCCAGCACCCGCCCCGAGCCATCATTATCATGCGCGGTTGTTGCATAAATTTTATTAAGACCCAGCCCCGTAAAACCGAATTGCAGAATCTCACGCAACATCTCACCCGCATAGCCGCGCCTTTGGTGATTCTGATCCACCCAATACCCCGTCTCGGCAGCGCCCGGCTCCTCATCACATAAATGCAAGCCAATACCGCCAATAGCCATCGGTTCGCTTTTGCTGAACGCCAGTAATATATATTCGCATTTTCGTGCATAGCCATCTTCGGAGCGCGCGCACCACGCTAGCACCTGCGCATCATCCAGTGGCCAATCAAAAATGGACATGGCCTGCACGCTTTTCGGGTAATTCAGCGTAGAAAAAACCGCCTCCTGATCCGCCAAGCTTATCGGCATTAAATGGAGACGGTCTGTTTCTAGCATAGGTTTTTATCTGCTATTTATTCTGCGCCCAGCGGAAGCGCGACAAAACGCACATCCCCTTCGCGGTTGATCAGAAGTAAGACCGAGCTGCGCTGCGCCTCGGCGGCGGCTTTCACGATATCAATCATGTCCTGCGGCGTTTTTACGGGTTGCTGGTTGACCTCGACAATCACATCACCAACGGCCAAACCTTTTTCGGCAGCGCCGGAGCGCTCGGGTACATCACCGATCATAACGCCTTCCACGCTGTCAGGGACATTGTAATCCGTGCGCTCGGTATCGGTGAGGGGCATAATGCCCATATTCAGCGGCTCGACTTTCATAACATCGGCCTCGGCTGTGTCGGTTTCATCCAGCAGCCCCTCTTCCTCGGCCTTTTCCAACTCGCCGATCGTGACCGTTGTGGTGCGCTCTTCGCCCTCGCGCCAATATTTCAGCGTGGCTTCCTCATCAATCGTAGTTTCCGCTACGATGCGCGGTAAGGAGCGCATATTATCAACGGTCTCGCCATTAAATTTTAAAATGACATCGCCGTGCTGCAAGCCCGCCGCTTCAGCAGGGCCGCCGGGCGTAATGCTGGCAACCAGCGCGCCATGATCATTCGGCAAATCAAGGCTTTCGGCGATTTCCTCGGTCACTGTCTGGATACGGACACCCAGCCACCCACGGCGGGTGCGGCCATATTTTATAATCTGGTCAATAACGGGTTTGGCAAGATCGGAGGGAATCGCAAATCCAATCCCCACTGAGCCGCCGGTAGGAGAGAAAATCGCGGTATTGATACCGATCACTTCGCCTTCCAGATTAAACATAGGCCCGCCTGAATTTCCGCGGTTAATAGAGGCATCGGTTTGCAGATAATCATCATACGGTCCCGATTGAATATCACGTTGACGCGCAGATATAATACCGGCAGTAACGGTGCCGCCCAGACCAAATGGATTACCGATCGCCAGCACCCAATCGCCAACGCGCAAAACATCGCTGCGGCCAAAGCTAACTGTTTTCAAATCAGCGGCCTTCGGGTCAACTTTCAAAACGGCAATGTCGGTTTTTTCATCAACGCCGATAATCTCCGCGTCTATGGTCACATCATTATACAGCGTCACACGCACTTCATCGGCATCGCGAATGACGTGGTTGTTGGTGACGACATAGCCGTTCTCGGCATCAATAATGAAACCGGAACCAAGAGAGGCCTGAGGCACGGCCTCTAGGCCACGCCCACGGCGCTCCATAAATTCTTCAAAGAAATCCTCAAAAGGCGATCCTTCAGGAAACTGCGGGATATCGGGGAAATCTTTGGCCTCGCCCATTTTTTGAGTCGAGGATATATTCACAACTGCCGGCGACAAATTTTCGACAAGATCTGCAAAGCTGGCTGGCGGGCGCTCTACGCCTTTTTCAAACACATCCTTGGCTACTTCGGTTCTGTCTTTATTATCAGCCTCAGCCTCTTGTGCAAAAGCGGCTGTACTCAACAAGTTGGGCGTGAGCGCTATCAGAGCGAGAAAAACCAGTGTTTTGAATTTTAAACGCATTGTTTTACCTACCTTTTTGTTGAATCTAAGAATAATAATCAGCTGTTTAAATTAGTGCTTGGCGCCTTATCGGTCAACCTTACTTTGACAAGCTCATATTTAAAGCCCAAAAGTTTTTAAAAGCGCGATCAAACCAAACCCGCATAAAACCATAAGCATTCCAAAGCGCCGCAAGGAAGCCGCAGGCATTATAAGCGCCATGGCCAAAACGCGTTTCATAGCATCTGGAAACAAACTATATAGCAAACCTTCAATCACGAATATCAGAGCAAAGGCGATGAGAACAACATCGAAAAAACTCTCCATATTCCCACCTCAGCCCTAAAAATTATGCTTTAGCGGCTCGAGTTGTCCTGAAAGTAGCGGAAGAAATCACTGTTGGGCGATAAAATCAACTGCGTTTCCGGATTGGCCAAAGTGTTGCTATACGCCTCCAACGAACGGGTGAAAGCATAGAATTCCTGATCCTTGTTAAAGGCTTCGGCATAAATTGTAATGGCTTCGTTATCACCCTGACCGCGCAATTTCTGTGCATCACGCTCGGCCTCGGCAATCAGAACTGTGCGTTCTTTTTCTGCCGTAGAGCGAATCTCCAGCGCGCGCTCTTCACCTTTAGCACGGGTTTCGGTCGCACGTTCTTTCAGCTCGGAAATCATACGGCGCACGGTGGAGGTACGGAGATCGGCGGTCAAATCAGCGCGCACAATGCGCACGTCAATAATCTCGATCCCTAAGCGGTCTTCTTCGATCTTACCATTCACACTCGCCTGAATTCGGCCCATAACGGCAGTACGGCGCTCGGACAGCAAGTCCTGCAAAGTTGTATTACCCAAAATAGATTTCGTAGAATCCTTCAAAATATCTTCCAGGCGGGAATTGGCGTTGGTGATTGTCCGCAAAGTTTTCAAGAACTGCAGCGGATCTGTAATACGGTAACGCGCGAATGTATCAACGATAATCGGCTCCCCCGTTACATTTTCGATCGGTGGAATTTCACCCTCTTCGAGCGCCTCTTCGGCCTCTTCTATTTCACGGCGCGATACATTGCTCGCGCTCGAGATAACCATTTGTTCCGGACCAGGATCAATGGACAAGATTCGGCGGTCAAAATATTGCACATTTTGAATGAGAGGAATTTTAAAATGCAGACCGGGCTCTTTAATCTCGCCAATCGGTTGCCCCAATTGCAAGACCATAGCCTGCTCGCGCTGATCCACAATGAACATCGACATAGAAAGAACTATCAGCCCCAGCGCCGCTACAAATAAAAGACCAAGTGAAAATTTACCTAAATTCATAATCTTTATTCCCTAATCCATAACTGTGGTTTGTGGTGAGGCTTCAGTGCGGGTTCTGGCCGCGCGATTCGCATTTTTGCCAATTTCATTCAACGGCAGGTATGGCACAACGCCGCTGCCGCCTTGCTCATCCATGATAATTTTTTGCGCGTTGGATAAGACATTTTCCATCGTCTCGATATACATACGTTCTTTGGTGACATCCTCGCCGCTCAAATAGGCCTGATAGACGGAATTAAAACGGTCGGCATCCCCGCTGGCCTTAGCGACCTTGGATTGCTTGTACCCTTGCGCTTCTTGTAACATCTGGATCGCCATACCGCGCGCTCTGGGAAGAATATCTTCGCGGTACGCTTCGGCACGGTTTTGTACGTCTTCGGCATCCTGTTTGGCGGATTGAACATCTTGAAAAGCGTCCTGCACTTCGGGGTGCACTTCGGCCATCTGGATCAGAACCTGCTTCACGGAAATGCCGGAATTATAGTCGTCCAGATTGTCCTGAATGATCAAACGCGCGGCATCGGCAACGGTTGCGCGGCCAGTTGTAATAATCGGAAACATGAAGGTTTGTCCGACCACTTCACGAATTGCGCTTTCGGCGACTTTCTTGATTGTGTTTTCCTGATCGCGAATCTGGAACAGATAATCCTCGGCGGATTTAATGTTCCACTGGATAACCAGATCAAGGTCAACGATATTACGATCAGAAGTCAGCATTAGACTTTCATCCGGCAAATCACGAATAGAGCCATCGCCGCCGCGCGACACCATTTCGGTAAAGCCGATATTCATTTTGCGAATCTCTTCAACATTAACAATCTCGGCCGTTTCGATCGGTGCAGGGAAATGATACCCCAAACCCGGCTCGGCTATTGTATGGCTCCATTTACCGAAACGCTGGATCACAGCGTGTTCACCAGGCTGGACCACAAAGAAACCACTGGCGAGCCAAAGCCCGGCCACAACGGCCACTGCAAGGACCAGTACCAGTCCCCCCTTCATATTGCCGGGCATCATAGAGCGGAAATTTTCCTGCGCCTTGCGGAGCATTTCATCAAGATCGGGTGGCTCGCCGCCGCCATGGCCGCTGCCGCCGCCGCGCGGGCCGCCTCTGCCGGGGCCATCATTACCGGGACGCCCCCAAGGATTGCCTTTGTTTCCAGAATTTTTATCCCACGACATATGCGTATACTCTTGATCGTTGTTGATGTTATATGATTTGCAACAATATTCTATTTAACCGAGAAAGCAAACCCTGCATGGCTTATTTCCCCGAGAAGATTCACATGCAGACTGAAAAACGATAACGAGGCAATATATGAGTATGATTGGCAAAGACGAGATATTAAAAGCGCTATCGAATGTAAAAGATGAAGAGCAGCAAGGCGATCTGGTTTCGCTGGATATGATTAAAGGCCTGCAAATTTCCCAAGACGGCGCGGTCATCTTTATGATCGAGGTCGACCCACAGCGCGGATCTCAGCTCGAGCCGCTACGCCAGCAGGCCGAACAGGCCGTAAAAACGTTGCGCGGCGTAACCAAAGTCACGGCAATATTGACCGCCGAAGCAAAACATACACCTTCCCAAAAACAAAACGTACAGACACGTACACAAGCAGGCGGAAACCCAGACCCGCACGGCATTGACAAAATTCCGCCCCTAACGATTGCGGCGCGTCATATCATCGCTGTAGCATCCGGTAAGGGCGGTGTCGGAAAATCAACCATAGCCGCAAACCTAGCGGTATCATTAGCCAAAAATGGCCATAAAACAGGCCTATTGGACGCCGATATTTACGGCCCCAGCCAACCCCGTATGATGGGCCTTGAAGGCAAAAAACCCAAGAGCAATCGACAAGGAAAAATCATTCCGCTAAAGGCGTACGGCCTGAAAATAATGTCCATTGGATTTATGGTGGAGCCGGAAAAGGCACTCGTATGGCGCGGCCCAATGGTGCAATCGGCTTTGATTCAATTAATGCGCGATGTGGAATGGGGTACCGAAAAAGAACCACTGGATTTTCTAATTGTCGACATGCCGCCCGGCACGGGCGATGCGCAGCTCACTTTTTTTGCCCTTACGATGTTGTTGTCATCCGCTGTGGCGGTTGCCGAAAA
>CAXBAL010000085.1:0-8494 GCA_963973475.1 uncultured Micavibrio sp. | reverse complement strand
GATTCGGGTTTCATTGTTCATGAATGGGCACATATCCGCTTTTTACTTTTGCACACGTGGACGACTCATAATATGCGATGGTGATGAATTGGTGATAAAACCATCCCCCGATTTATACATGTTCTGTATTTCGATTCGCGCACATATCTATCCCCTTTCGATAATTTATGATAAAAGATTGGATTGGTTGTCTGAAACCCTGACGAATCAATACCCTGACACATAAACTACTAGATATATGACGATGTTTAAAAAGGCTTTTGAAAAACTTGAACTGGATGCTGTGGCCGTAATACTTGATGCGGTGAATGACCATTTTGATGGCGGCGGTTTTGATCCGGTGGAAACCACGATCATGGCCATTGATGTGCCGTTTTATCCCGGTTACAAATTCCTTGATATTACTGATGCGTCTTTGTCCCCAGCGCGCAAACGCTTTGCGCTTGTAAAATCCGGGGCAGGCAGTGTGCTCAGCCATGTGGTTGTTCTGGATTGGACGAATGAACCGATTTATATTTTAAATCAACAAGCCCCTATTCAGCTTACACCCGATAACATTGCCGAATATGTTCGCTTCTTCTTTACCTATGTCCGCGGAAAACACGGGCGTTTTATTGTCACAGAAAATGTGGATGACATTAACTGGAAAGAAGATCCACCACCTCAGGCGCGCAAGGCCATTACAAAAATGCTGCTTCCTGTTGTCTTAAAGGAAGAAAAGGCCGGTAATTTCTATCTTGAAATAACCATGATGTTCCGTGATTCGCTATTCAAAGCGGATGTGGAAGTCCAGCCAAACGGCCTGGTTTCCTTATCGAATGAAAAACTATTGGTGGAAGATATGCCTGTCCGCGATGATACTTTCGGCCAGTAATAAATTTTTTTCAAAAAAATGTAATTTTTCAAAAAAATCACCCTTCCGAGTAATATCAATGCTTTAGAACATTGGTTATGAAAATTAATACGTAAATCACTGATACTAAACGGGCTTTTATATGACATTTTTCTACTTTTCCGTATTTCAGTAGGAAAACATTAAGATATCCATGCGCATAATGAAATGAAGGCGGACAAACCGTCTTTTAAAAATGTTCAAATAATAAACGGTTGGGTTCTTATGAGTGACAGTCCAGAAAATACAACAGGTGAAGCAAATCCTTTAGATATCGTCCGTAATGGGCCGGTTTGTCAGGTTGCCTATACATTAAATAATGCACAGCCCGTGGCGTGCACTATTATCGGTGAACAGCCGATGTTCTATATGGATTTCGAAGAAGACAGCCATGAAGAAGAATCCTTTTTAGATGAAGCCGAAATCGCCATCCTTGAAAAAGAAGTTTCTAAATTAAAACGCGAAATCGAGGAATTCGAAAGATTTTCCAATTTCTTTGATGAGGGTGAAGAGAAAAAAGTACAGGACTTTTTGGATAATATGGCTTGCATCGCAGACGATAGCGAAAGCAATACTGATGAAATCTCAAACGCCGCGCTAAAAAAGAATATTATCGACATATTGTCTGATTCCCGTGCCGGCAAAGCCTATCTGGAATTTGCAGAGCAATATAATATATCCTTGGCCCTCTCGGCGCAGGTAGAATTTGCCTCCTATGATCGTAAATCCGGCGAAATTCTTTTAAATCCAAATCAGGATATCGAAACACTGGTCCTTTTAACCGCCCGTGAATTGCGCCGCCATTGGCAGCACCGCAACGGCGCGCTTATCAATCCCCTAATTTTCCAGCCGGATAACGCCATTTTGATTAACCGTCTGCAACAGGCCGATTTAACAACATCCGTTGTCCGTATTGCTTGGGAACTTCAATTAACAGGGCATAAGGAAATCTGGAGCCGCGTTGAAAATTCACCGATGGCTGATCTGGCCCGTGCCTTTGCGCATGAAGCGTTTCTCGATTTCAGAACCATCAATAATGGCGTGGCCAGCGCGGCCGTGCTCGAAGCTTGGTTCCTGTCCGAGCGTTGCAAAAACGAAGACAAGCAACTAATCCAGCAAATGTTGAATGATACCCAAGGCTATGTATTCGATAGCACGGAGCCTATGAAATCTGTAACGGCGGATTTAATTGCCGCCCTAGGCACCATGCCCTTCGGCAAAAATTACCTTGCCATGCATGCCGCGACCATCATGGACGATACAATTTTCACCGATGTACGTGACCGCTCGAACGCGAATTTCCTATGGTTTATCAAATTCGAACGCTCTTTCCGCGAAACGGAACAGGAATTGCAAAATGGGGAGTCCTCTAATGGCCGGTCCGGTCATTCCAGCAAAAACAATTCGGGGATTAACCATGCAAAATCGCAAAGCGCGACCATTGTCCAATTCAAGGCAAAACAAGACAACGCCGGAAGCAATTCCGACCAAGGCTTACTTAGCGCCGAGACAAAAAAGCGTCCAAAGACAGCATCATCTAAAGCCACGGCCTCAGATGAACGAAACGTTATCGATATGCGCAAATGGTCAGGCGAATGATCTATTCAAACGCGATCAAGGGGAAGCACAAATCGTGAGAGCGCCACAAACCAGTGTTAAAATCAGAACGATCAAAACGCGCCGCGAATTTGAATTTGGCGATCATGCGCCGCTAAAAAATGACGGCGATGCGGTAACGCTTCGACAATTGTTGCAAATGGAAGACGGCACGCTGGCGGGCGAAAACATTTGCGACCTCTATAATGTCTTTCTTGCTCAAACTCTAAATATTATATCTCTAAGCCCTGCAGGCTCCGCGCTTATCAAAGAGGCCGCCGAAAATGGCTGGTCCATCGTGCTCGATGATATGCAGGATTGTGAATTCTCCATTGATGTTGAGCGTAAATTGATCGAGCTCGACCACCACGGCCTGAAAGCCGAAGGCCTCATGCGCTCGGCCTATTTCGGCAATATGGCGCTGATCAATCTGGTGAAAGCCTTGCGCGATATTTACCATGAAAAACGCCACGGTTCTTTTGATTTCCTGTTCGGCCCCGAGGCTATATTAATGTTAGAGCGCGTACGCGCCGCCGATTGCGATATCATTGCAACGCTGGTGGCATGGGAACTGCGCAGCGAAGGCCACACCGATATCTGGCGTCATTGCATCGGCTCTGAAAATGGTGACATTGCGATGGCCTATTCCAATTATCTGGAGCGTGATCCCTCTTCGCAATTCAACGGCAAGGCTCTCAAGGCCGCCTTCCAATCCTGGTATGACTGCGAAGACCGCATAAACAATTGCGATCACCAAAGCCTTGAATATATGGACGACATCATGGAAACGGCCAATGTAAAAAATCCGTTCGGCAATAAAGTACCAACCCATATCGCGGTTGAGTTGCTGTCTTGCCTACCCGATAAAACCGCGTATTTACAAGGCTTCGGACACGAGGTTCTCATTGACCCGCGCTATGCTGGATTAAATGATGAAATGAACCAGACCCATCTGATGCATATTCTTTATGATTTGGAAGTCACCTACGTAAACAACGTGCCCTTCCGCAACGCCGATCTGGCCGCCCGCATTTTCCCGTCCGGCTCTTCCATGCTCAGCGAAAGCTAAAATTATCGGTTTGAAGCTTGCCCCGCTCTTGATAGGATAAACCCTAGATAAGAGGGCAATAAACGTGAGCAATACTCCAGATCCAAAAAAATTCTACATCCATCTTGTATCCGATGCGACGGGCACAACCCTGCTTGGACTTGCGCGCGCCTGTCTCGCCCAGTTCGAAGATGTTGAGCCGATCCAGAAATTCTGGCCGCTTGTGCGCACGCAAAAACAGCTTGAGAAAATTATCACCCAGATTCAGGCCAACCCAGGCCCCGTCATTTTCACCCTCGTCGATGAAAAAATGCGCCAGCGCCTGCAAGAACGCGCGGACGAGCTCGGCCTGCCTTGCGTATCCGTGCTCGACCCAATCATGCGCGGCCTATCCTCGTATCTCGGTAAACATGCCAAAGGCGTGCCGGGGTTGCAGCACGCTATGGATGATGCCTATTTCAAACGGGTCGAGGCGGTGGATTTCGCCATGCGTTTCGATGACGGTAAAACCTTTGAAGGCTTGAAAGAGGCCGACATCATTCTGGTCGGCGTCTCCCGCACATCCAAAACCCCAACCAGCATTTTCTTGGCGCGCCGCGGTATCAAGGCCGCGAACATCCCCCTCGTACCGGGCGTGAAAATTCCCGACGATTATTTCACCTTGCCTGATTGCCTTTATGTCGGCCTTTCGGCCTCAGCCCCGCGTCTGGCAGAACTGCGCCATTCCCGCCTACAAGCCGATCAGAATATGCATGGCATGTCGAAAAACGAATATCTCGACCTTGGCAAAATCGAAGAAGAAGTGCGCGATGCCCGCCGCCTGTTCAGCAAGTACAACTGGCCGGTCATCAACGTCACGCGCCGCTCCATTGAAGAAACCAGCGCCGAGATCATGAGCTATTGGCAGAATTTCAACGACAAAAGAAATATCCTCCTCGGCCCCGATGGTGCGCTGGAGGAGGAGACATGAGCCGACCCCACGATTTAATTCTCGCCTCAAAAAGCGCCTCCCGCCGTGCCATGCTGGATGGGGTGGCCTTGAAATACCGCGCTATTCCCGCCGATCTGGATGAGCGTGCCATCGGAGAAAAATTCTCTGACAACCCGAAAAAAATGGCCACCGAACTGGCGCGACAAAAAGCATTGGCCGTTGCCAAAAACAACCCCGATGCGCTGGTTATAGGCTCAGATTCGCTCGTCGCGCTGGATGGTACAATATTTAACAAAGCCGAAAGTCCGCAAGAGGCCGTGCAAAAAATCCTTACCCTATCCGGAAAAACCCATCACTTAATTTCCGCAGTGGCCGTGGCCAAGGGTGGGGTGATCTTGTGGGATGCTTGCGATCATGCCGCCATGACCATGCGCAAATTCGATGAAGATTTCGCGCGCGATTATGTCGCCAAAATCGGCAATGCCGCCACCGATTGTGTTGGCGCGTATCAACTCGAGGCTTTGGGGTCTTGGCTGTTCGAGAAAATCGAAGGCGATTATTTCACCATCCTCGGCATGCCGCTGGTACAATTATTGGGGTATCTGCAAGATTATCACGGGGTAAAATTATGAGCGATTTTATAAAAACAGGCGTTATCGGCCACCCGATTTCCCATTCCAAATCGCCGCTTATCCACACCCACTGGATCAATACCTATCATTGCAATGGCGCGTATGACGCCATCGACATTGCACCTGATACCTTAAAAGACGGCGTACAAAAATTAATTGATTACGGCTACCGCGGTTTTAACGTCACCGTCCCGCATAAACGCGCCATCATGGATTTATGCACCGAAATTGACCCGACTGCCCGCGCCATCGGGGCGGTCAATACGGTCACTATTAAAAACGAGCAATTACACGGCGCCAATACAGACGCGTACGGCTTCATTGAAAACTTACGTAATGCCTCTCGCAATTTCGGCTTTTCATGGGCGATTGAACATGGCCCTGCCGTGGTGCTCGGTGCAGGCGGCGCGGCGAGGGCTGCCGTTTTCGGCCTGCTGCGTGAGGACGTGCCGGAAATTATCCTGACCAACCGTACGCGCGACAAGGCGCTGGAGATTGCCAAGCTTGACCCCTCCCGCGTACGTGTTGTCGATTGGGGCGAGCGCTCGAATGTCCTTGGCGGCGCAAATTTGCTGGTGAACACTACCTCGCTCGGTATGGCGGGCAAGGGTGATTTAGAGATGGATTTCACCCGCGCGCATCAAGATTTGCTGGTACATGATATTGTCTATAATCCGCTCTACACTGATTTCCTGCGCGGCGCGCGGGACGAGGATTTGCGGATATTAACCGGCATCGGCATGTTGCTCTATCAGGCCAAACCTGCCTTTGAAGGCTGGTACGATGTCACCCCCGAAGTCACGCAAATTCTGGAAGACAAGGTCTTGGCCGCATGATCGTGATTGGCTTGACAGGCTCCATCGGCATGGGAAAATCTGCGGTCACAAATATGTTCGCCCGCCTCGGCGTACCGGGTCATGATGCCGATTCAGCAGTGCATGAATTAATGGCACCGGGCGGCAAGGCCTATTTCGCCATCACCGCGGCCTTTCCTTTTTTCGAATACCCGCAAGTCTACACCAAAAAAATCAACGGCCCTTTTGGTAAAAACCGCTATCTTGACCGCAAAGGCCTCGGCGCGGTGGTGTTCAATGATGCGGAAAAACGCAGCGAACTTGAGGGCATCCTCCATCCCCTCGTGCGCCAATCACAAAATGATTTCATCGCCCGCATGAAACGCATGGGCAAGGATATGGTTGTGCTCGATATCCCGCTTTTGTTTGAAACCGACGCGCATCACTATGTCGATGTCACCATCAATATCGCCGCGCCCTATCATGTGCAACGCGCCCGTGTACTGGCGCGCCCGAATATGACCGAAGACAAATTCCACGCCATCCTGAACAATCAAATGCCGAGCGCCGAAAAATCCCGCATGGCCGATTACACCATCCCCACCGGCTTAAACCGCGCGGAAACATACGCGGCTGTGCGCGAGGTGCTGCGCGATATAAAACATGTTGGCGTGCCGAAATACGTGCAAGGTGAAACAAATAGGGTTTATTAATTCATTTTCTCATAAATATGTATCTTTACGTCATCGCCTGAATTGCTTTAGCAATTCTAAGGCGACCCAGAAACTGGATGCCCTTAGAGTTGGCTTCGTAATTCAGGGGTGACAGGGGTGAATTATCTGTGTGTATCGGTGTTCATCCGTGGTGACCTATAAAACCTTGCGCCTTTTGGAATTTTATCTTACCCTATGCTCTGAAACATGAGAGTTCACGGGGCGTTCGAGGGATTTTACCCCCCACTCCTAAAAAATGACGAACAAACTGATAAACCCGAATAGCATATATAAAACAAAGGCTTACATGCATGACACGCGAGATTGTCCTCGATACAGAAACCACCGGATTTGACCCTGATAAGGGCGACCGCATTATCGAGATAGGCTGTGTCGAGTTGGTCAATCACCTGCCAACGGGCAAAACGCTGCAGCTCTATATCAATCCCGAGCGCGAAATTCCCGCCGAGGCCACAGCCATTCACGGTATCACCAATGATTTTGTAAAAGACAAACCCGTTTTCTCGCAAGTCTACGAGGAGTTTCTGGAGTTCATAAAGGGCGGCATTCTGGTCATTCACAACGCCGAATTTGATATGAAATTCATCAATTGGGAATTGCGTTTGGTGGGTCATGAGCCGATTGGCTGGAACATGGTGCTGGATACGCTTGGCATGGCGCGCAAGGCCTTTCCCGGTTCTCCCGCCAATCTGGATGCGCTTTGCCGCCGTTTCGGCATTGATAATACCGAGCGTACGTATCACGGCGCTTTACTAGACTCCGAATTATTGGCTGAAGTCTATCTTGAGCTATTGGGCGGTCGCCAGCACGGCATGTCAATATTATCGGGCAATGCCAAGGGTAACAAAGGTGCAAGTCAGGCGATTATAAAAGATCGTCCTATGCGCGAACCAAGGCCGCACGCGCCGAGCGAAGCCGAGCTGCAAAGCCACGCGGCTTTTCTGGATAAACTCAATGATCCGCTCTGGAAAAAACTGGGATAAATAAAAGTAAGTGGGGGCGCGGCTTTAATTAACCGCCGCGCTACCGCCCGCCTTTTTAGCCTGTTCCTTTTGCGCCGCGGCGATATCATCCTTAAAGCGGTCCATATAAAGCGCATGGAAATCCACAGGATTGAGCAGCAACGGCGGGTAACCCCCTTGCGTTGTCAAATCGCTCAAAATCTGGCGCGCATACGGAAACGCCATGCGCGGAATTTCGATTAAAAGCAGCGGATGATGCTGGTCTTTCGGCACATCGTTCAGGGAAACGGTCATGGCGTATTGCAGTTCGGCAATAAAAACGCTTTCGCCCTTACGCGTGGCTTCGGCGCGAACGTTCAGCGCAACTTCGTAGAGGTTTTCGTCTTGCTGGTCCGTTGGAATTTTGCGCGCATCCATTCCGATGTTCACATCCATCTCTGGCGCGCCGCCTGCGCCGCGAAGGCTTTCCGGTGTGTTGGGATTTTCAAACGACAAATCCTTCACATATTGCGCGTGAATAACAATCGGCATATTGCCGCCTGCAGGCATTTCGCGGCTTGGTGCGTTTGGTTTGGTATCTGTCGTATCGGCCATTGTAAGTGATCCTTTGAATTGGAAATAATGAATTATATATCTGGATTAGCACGAATGCGCCGTAGCCTCAAGAGGGCTTAAGGCTTGCGATCGTCTTCATCCTCAACGCGCGTATATTCGGCCTCGATCACATCGGGGTCTTGGCGCGGATAGGGATTGCCGGGATTGATATCGTTCATACTGCGCATCTCGATATGCTTGCCGATATGATGGCGCAAAAATCTGCGTACAGCGGGAACCAGCAGCAAAAATCCAATTGTATCGGTAACAAATCCGGGCGTAATCAGCGTCGCGCCAGCGGCAACGAGACA
>CAXBAL010000084.1:0-8509 GCA_963973475.1 uncultured Micavibrio sp. | reverse complement strand
GCGAGGTCGGACTGTTTCTGATTTTGTTGACGAGATCAATCCCACTGGTGGGGATCATGTGCCAATCGGTAATAATAATGTCGGGGTTTTCTTTACAATAAAGGTCGTAGCCACTCTCACCATTATTTGCGGTGTAGATTGTACCAATCCCGAGTGTGTCCAAAACAGAGATCACCAATTTACGCATGGGGACTGTGTCTTCAACAATCAAGACATTTAATTTATCAAATTTGAAACTCATTTTAAAATTTTGCGTTATTCTTATGGATCTTAATAAAAACTTAGGAAGACTACATTATTAATATAGTCTGGGTTAACTTAATGAAAGTATGTGCAACCTAGTGACAGTATGAAAAAATTAGGGCTAATTAGCAAGGGGTTTATGAATGCGAAAATAAACTTTCCCTATTAACATAATTGTTGACAAGGGGAATAAAATGCGTTAAATTCTTGCACAATCTGTAAATAAATGATTAATATTCGGCCATAATTTAGGTAATGCTAATAGCGGCCAAACAACCGAGGAGCCAAAAATGACCAACAATGCAAACAGCGAAAGTGTCAACATCACAGAGAATACCGAGGCAGTAAGCGCCGATGGTGCCAGCGTAGATAGCGCTGCTGTGCAGCTGGGCGATGAAGTCTGCTTTAATATTACAGAAGAAGGCACGGTCATTATCGGGAAGCCCGTTGCAGGGGTTGGTCAGGCCATCGAAGCCGATGCGCAACAGAAATACGTATTTAATATGTCTTCGGATGAAATCACCTCGGCAACGACCGAAGGGGATGATCTGGTTGTTACTTTTGATAATGGCTCTACGGTAACACTGGAAAATTATTCTCGCGAGTTTGCAGATGGCGGCGATACACTCAACTTTATTAATGGTGAAGTGATTACGCTGGCCTCTTTGATTGAAGAGCAGCCCGCAGAAGAAGAATTGGAAGAGCCTCAGGTTGAATTGCGCGAGGCGCTTGTTGAAACAGACCAGACCCCTGAAGAGGTCGTTCAGGAATTGGCCCAGACAGAGCCGGCCGCTGGTGAAGAATCCGTAGCAGATATTCTGGCTGATATCGAGCCAGCCGCTGGTGACGCCGGTGCGGGCGCCGCCGGTAATTCGGGTTATGGTTTCGAAAGTAGCTTTAACCCCCAAGGTATAATTTCTATTGAAGATGTCGGTCCTTTGGGTCGTACGGCTTTACAATATGGTATTAACCAGCCTAGCGATGATTTGTTCCTCGAGCAGCGTATTGCAGAGGTTGACCCGCTTAACCCTTCTCTTGAGTTTGACAATGTTCAGGTTCTGGAAGACGGCAGCGTGCAGCTATTGCTGGAAGTATCTCCTGACAGCGCGAACGGCATTTTCACCATTACCATTACAGGTATCCCGAGCACTTGGGGTGTAACAGGCGATGGTACGTTTGATCCGGGTACAGGTACATGGACACACACACCGCCGGCAGGCGTTCCTTATTCAGGTGGCCCGATTTTGAGCCCGCCAGCCGACAGCGATGTTGATTTGGATGACCTTGTTGTGACAGTGAATGAAACTGATCCAGACACAGGCAATACAGGAACCTCTACAGGCACCGTGGACGTTATTGTTGATGCCGTTGCCGATGATCCTGATGTTGATGGTCTGGATGACACAGGCCTTGAAGGCGAGACGCTGCAAATGGATATTCCGGTTGCCTTGACCGGGGAAGAAGTGAATGCGGGCGGAGAAAACCAAGGTGATGGTTCCGAAAGCATTACGAATATTATTATCGAAGTGGTGCAGCCTGCACCGCCAGCGGCGCAAATTGATTTGAGCGATTTCGTGATTACGAACGTAAATGGCGTTGTGACGCCGGATGCGAACGGCAATATTGTTCTTGCAAGCCGCGCAGAACTGGACACGCTGGAAATTACACCTGCGGCCGGTAACACTGATTTTGTCGGTACAATCGACTTTAAAGTGACCTTGAATACACAAGAAAACCCGAGCGATATTGATTTTGATCGCAGCAACGACACCAATCAGGCAACCGACACGTTCAGCGTGACATGGAAGCCCGTGGCAAACCCGCCGGAAGTTGAAGTCGACCCACGCGATGTGAACCCGAATGGGGATGTTGAAAACGGCTATGTTTATGAAGACAACAGCGTTGTTATGGATGTATCCGGTACGTTGGACCCGAACGGTTCCGGCGATGAAATTCTGACATTGACTGTCACAGGTATTGATTTGACGAAGCTGGACGGCTTTAGTGCCTCAAGCGGTCCTGATGGTGAAGTCTGGACCCGCGTTGCCGGTTCAACCGATGATAACGCCTCTTTCACCATTACTTTGAACAATGGCGGTGCGAATTACACAGGTACATTCACGTTCACCCCTGATGCACAGAGCGATCTGGATATTACAGGTATGGAAGTTGTGGCCTCTGCATTTGAACCTGCCACAAGCACAACGGCGGATTCTGCGCCAGATAGCTTTGATGTCTATGTCGATGCGGTTGCCGATGATCTTGATCTGCAAGTGACAGATTCTTACGGTAACGAAAATACCACGCTGGATATTCAAGTATCCAACGTCTTCACAGGCGAAGAGCTGATCGACCAAGCTGGCGGCGATACCAATGACGGATCTGAAGAGATCATCAATATTGTATTGTCCTCAACAGCCGATCTACAAAATGATTTCACTGTGACCAATGACAACAACACTGTGACCTTTGACAGCAACGGCAATATCGTCTTTACCGATAAATCCGACCTCAATGGTTTGAAGATTACGCCGGTTGATTCGGATTATAATGGGTCAATTTCTATTGATGTAACGCTGAACACCGCGGAAACCGCTCTGAATGGCGTGGACTTCGATGATACTAACAATACAGCCACTGACACCGAGACGCTTAATCTGACATGGAAGCCAACAGCCAATCCGCCGGAAGTTGAGGTCACACCATCAGATGTGAATCCCAATGGCGATATCGAGAACGGTTATGTTTACGAAGATAATAGCGTTTCCATGGATGTGTCCGGTACGCTGGATGCCGATGGTACAGGAAATGAAATTCTGACACTGACTGTTACAGGTATTGATCTGACAAAGCTGGACGGCTTTAGCGCATCAAACGGCCCGGACGGTGAAGTCTGGACACGCGTTGACGGATCAACCGATGACAATGCATCTTTTACCATTACCTTGAACAATGGCGGTGCCAATTATACAGGTACATTCACGTTCACCCCTGATGCCCAGAGCGATCTGGATTTGACAGGCATGGAAGTTGTGGCCTCTGCGTTTGAGCCAGCGACCAGCACAACGGCCAGTTCTGCGCCCGATAGCTTTGATGTCTATGTCGATGCGGTTGCCGATCCTCTTGACTTGCAGGTTACAGATTCAACCGGGGAAGAAGACGCAACGCTGAATATTCAGATATCCAACGTGTTTACTGGTGAACAGCTAATTGACCTTGCAGGCGGTGATACCAATGACGGGTCTGAACAGATCATCAACATTGTATTGTCCTCAACTGCCGATCTGGAAAACGATTTCATCGTGACCAATGATAACAACAATGTAACTTTTGATAGCAACGGCAATATCGTCTTTACCGATAAATCCGATCTGGAAGGTCTTCAGATTAAGCCTGTTGATAGTAGCTATACAGGTACGATTTCTGTCGATATCACTTTGAATACGGCGGAAACCGAGCTGAACGGTGTTGATTTTGATGATACAAATAATACAGCTACCGATACCGAGACGCTTAATCTCACATGGACCGATGATGACGAGCCATATATCACGCAGCCGGAAAAAGTAACGGTTGATGAAAGTGATTTTGACGGAACACCGCGCAGTACATCTGTTTCCGACGAGATTAATGTTAATTTCGGTGATGATTATAATGGTGCGACAATTGTCGGTAATAACAATGCCAATGTATTCAATGCGACCTCTAACGGAGAGCCGATTACAGTATCTTTTGATCAAAATACCAACACCTATACAGGGACAGCCGATGGCCGTGATGTGTTTACACTTGCGATCGGTCAGACCAATGTGGCTTCTAGTGGTGCGGCATTCAGTGAATATACATTCACTTTGCTGGACACGATTGATCACCCTGATACAGCCGATCATAATGATGCGCTGGACTTTACGTTCGGCTTTAGCGCCACAGACAGCGATGGTGATACTGCCGATGGGTCGATCACTGTGACCGTTCTGGATGATGGTCTGCTGGCCCGTAATGACTTTAACCATTACACCGTAACCGACACCGACCTTACTACTGACGGTAATGTGATTACCGGCGAAAATGGCGGCCCGAACGCGGCGGATGATCTGTCTGAAGATTTGGTCAACACTGTCACCGAAGTGGATGGCGTTACGATTGCTGCCACTGGCACGACCACAATTAACGGCGACTACGGTGTGTTGGAAATTGCGGCGGACGGGTCTTACACCTATACGCTGAACTCCGGTTTTGTAAATATCTCCGGCGGCAGCGATACGCTTGACCCGAATTCCGGTGATGTTTCGACTAATGATGCTTCTATTACCAAAAACGGCATTACAATTACTGGATATGATATCGATGGTACAACCAGCGATCTGCGCTGGATGAGCACAAGTGTTGGCGATGGTATCGGCGTTCTCGGTGCAAGCGATAACAAGGTTTATCCGTATGGTGAAAGCCTTGATATAGGCTTTAATGCTGCGGAAAGCGTTGAGATTTCTATCGGCGAGCTGGGCGGAAATGATACGTCCAAAGGCATTGATTACGTTGTGAACTTTGCCGACGGATCATCACAGGCCGGCGAATACGGTTTTGCTGCTGGCGAGATCGTGAATGGCGTGACATCTTTCACACTCAATTCATCCGATTACGGCGATAAATTGATTACAAGTGTGACGATCAAATCAACTAGTGCGGGTAATTTCGGCGGCGCTTCGTTCCTATTGAATGATGTCACTGTTAAATATCCTGACATTGATTGTCTGGAAGAGAATTTCCAGTACACATTGACCGATGGTGATGGTGATACATCTATAGCCACTCTCGAGATTTGCGCGGATATTCCGGCGGATGATACGCCGATGAATTTGCGTACTCAAATCTTGAGCGTTGACGAGACTGATTTCACAGCCGCGGTTCTGGGTCAAGATAGCGCAACCGGAACAGTTACGGCCGATTTCGGCACCGACGGTCCAGGCACATTCCAGATCGGTAACCCGAACAACGTGACCTTCACAGGTGCGAAAGACGGTACGCTGACCTCAAACGGTGTTGCGATTGCGATTGCCGCTGTTGGGAACGCATATGTCGGTACGGCCAATGGCCAGACGATCTTTACGCTTGAGTTGAATGAAAACACAGGCGCGTATGAGTTCACATTGACCGGTCAAATGGATCACGCCAATGCGAACAACCCGAATGATATCATCGAGATGCAGTTCGGCGTCAGCGCGGTTGATAGTGACGGCGACGCGCTGGATGGTACAATCACCGTAAATGTTTACGATGATGGTCCGGTTGCCCGTGATGATTTCAATCACTACACAGCAACACAAACCGACCTTAGCGTTGATGGTAACGTGGTTACCGGCGTCAATGGCGGCCCGAACGCGGCAGATACACTTTCACAAGATGATGTGAATACTGTCACCGAAGTGGACGGCGTTACGATTGCTGCGAATGGCAGAACAACCATTAACGGTGATTACGGTGTGTTGGAAATCGAAGCGGACGGGTCTTACACCTATACGCTGAATGCCGATGCCGAAGATATGGCGCAAATCACATTTGGCGAGCCAAATGATTTCCCTGATCTGGCCGAGCGCGAAGCTCTGGATAGTGATGACCTTGACCATCTTGGTATCTATAACGGTGCACTTGATGCGTCCAGCGTTATGAATGGCAGTGTCAGCTTTGTTTCCGAAGGGGCGTCTTACAACAACTCGTTCGGTTACTACACAGTGGCCGCTGACGGTACGTTGCAAGCGGCAACAATTGCCGTGGAAAATGGTAATGCGGTTGGAAATGGAAGTATCGGCAATCTTAATGCGGATGCAGGCGAAAGTCTGGCCTTCTTCATCGTTGCCAGAGGCTTCGATACCAATAATGGCTATAATGGCATTGATCTGGAAACAGGCACGCTGGAATTCGTATACAATTACGGAACCGGTAGCGCACGCGCCGCCAATATTGCAGATGATGGCGGGAATGTTTCTCTTGTCTATACCTCTGCCGGTGGTGCTGAAACTGTTCTACAAGGTGCGGTTTACCACACTACAGAGCGCGGTACGACAAACAATCTGAATGCCGATGGCACAGTGCGCGTTGTATCGGGTCTGGCCGATGGTGATGAAAACACCTTGCGCATTGGTTTCGAAGATCTGCCTGGATTGGGTGATAAAGACTACAATGACTTTATCTTCGATGTTCAGTTGAATTCAAATTGCCTGATGGAGAATTTCGAGTACACCTTGACTGATGCCGATGGGGATAGCTCTGAAGCAACCTTGCAAATCTGTGCTGACCTTCCGGCTGACGATACGCCGATCAATCTGCGTACCGAGAATTTGAAAGTTGACGAGACTGACTTCAATATTGCAGCAGTTGGTGAAGACAGCGATTCAGGTACAGTTACTGCCGATTTCGGTAATGACGGCCCGGGTACTTTCGAAGTCGGTAGCGCCGATGATGTCACCTTTAACGGTGCCAAAGACGGTGCCCTGACCTCTAATGGCGAGCCTATCGTTATCACAACAGTCGGCAATTCGTATGTCGGAACAGCAAATGGTGAAACCATCTTTACGCTGGATCTGAACGAGACAACCGGTGATTACGACTTCACATTGACCGGTCAAATGGATCATGCGGATGGTAACAATCCGAATGATGTGATCAATCTGGCCTTTGATGTGATCGGTAAGGACTCTGATGGCGACACTCTGGGCGGCAAAATCAATGTTCAAGTCTTTGATGATGCCCCTGTAGCCCATGACGATATTAATTCTTATCAGGTTCAACAGAGCCAGAAAGACTTCAATATCGTTATGATCCTGGATATTTCCGGTTCCATGGAAGGTAGCAAACTGGCGTTGTTGAAATCATCTGTTGCGAATTTGCTTCAGGATTATAACGACTATAACGGCGGTAACGTTAAGGTTCATATTGTTCCTTTCGCTACGTCGGACAGCCCGTCAGCCACATTTAATGTGACGTCGGATGCCGAACTCGATGCTGCTGTTAATTACGTGAATGGCATGAACGCAAACGGCTTCACAAATTATGAAGCACCGATGCAATCCGCCATTGACTGGTTGCAGGGTAATTCATCAAATGATCCGATTTCAGGTGCCGATACATATGCCTATTTCGTATCTGATGGTGAGCCGAACCGGTATGCTAACCAAAGCGGTGGCACCTCAACAGGGAATGCCGGTCAGGTTATGGACGAGATTGACGGAACGCGCGACAATTCAGACGAGATTCAGATACTGAAAGATTTGACCAAAGAAGTCGTCGGCGTGGGTATTGGTGTGAATTCCACTACGCTGGGACGTCTTGGTGAAATTGGTGATAATGTTCTGGATGTACAAGATGCGAATGATCTGTATCAAAGCTTGAGTGACATTAACCCTGTCAGAGGGTCTGCCGAAGGTAATGTGATTACCGGTGATAACGGCGGCGCTGGCGCGGAAGATGTTCTAAGCCAGGATGCCGATACGCTGGTAACGGATGTCGATGGCAATGCCGTTAATGTTGGCACAGACACTGTTGTTCAAGGTACTTACGGTACACTGACCATTAATGCGAACGGCGATTACAGCTATTCCTTGAAGCCGGGCATTGTAACCACCACTGGTGGCAGCACGGTCAGCATGAACCCGGCAGAGGTCAATGCAAATGGACAGCAAACCAATCTTACTCTTAACGGTATAACGGTTGCGATTGCCAGCACAGGTCACGATATAACGTGGTTGAATACGGGTGATGGTTCTGGACTCGGAATTGCTGGCGGGAATAGCGATAAGGTATATCCTAAAGGCGAAGCATTCGATATCAGCTTTGAGAACGATGCTGAAAGCATTTCATTGCGTATAGGTGATTTGGGCTCGAATAATAACGATGGCCGATATGGCCTGGATTACTCAGTCGAGCTTTCAGATGGCACAACCCGTACAGGTGATTTGCAGTTTGATCCTGCCCAAATCAAGAATGGTTATATTGATTTGTCCTTATCTTCCGATGATTTTGGTGGAGCGTTAATAGAAAGTATTACTATCAACTCCACTGATTCTCATGAGTATAAGGGTGCATCATTCTTGTTGAACAATGTGTCTGTGACTTACCCTGGTGAACCTGTCGTCGATACATTTACCTACACAATCACAGATGCCGACGGTGATACTTCTACTGCAAACCTTACATTGTATGGTGATCATAAGGGTACAACAGCCGGTAATGACACATTGTATGGCAATGATGGAGATAACTTCCTTTATGG
>CAXBAL010000083.1:0-8546 GCA_963973475.1 uncultured Micavibrio sp. | reverse complement strand
AAATCAAAATCATCGGCGGAGCCGAGCTGAACGGCACCATCCCTATCAGCGGCGCAAAAAATGCCGCGCTGAAAATTATGTGCGCCTCGCTGTTGAGCGCCGAGTCGCTACATCTGGAGAACTCCCCCAATACCTTGCGTGATATCAAATCGCAAATCGAGCTACTGACCCATCTTGGTTGCCGTATCGAGACGCAAAGCAATTTGATGTCGATCAGCGCCGCCAATATCACAAGCTACACCGCGCCCTATGACATTGTGCGTAAAATGCGCGGCTCAATTCTGGTGCTTGGCCCTTTGCTCGCGCGTTTTGGCGAAGCCAAAGTTTCTCTGCCCGGTGGCTGCGCCATCGGCACCCGCCCTGTGGATTTGCACATCAAGGGGCTGGAGGAAATGGGCGCAACTATTAAACTGGATGAAGGCTATATCAACGCAAGCGCCCCCAAAGGCGGCTTGCAAGGGGCAAAAATCCTGTTCCCTAAAGTTTCCGTAGGCGCCACTGAAAACCTGATGATGGCCGCCACGCTAGCGAATGGCACAACCACGCTGGCCAATGCCGCGCGCGAGCCGGAGATCGTTAATCTCGGCGAATGCCTAATTAAAATGGGCGCGAAAATCACAGGGCTCGGCACCGACACGATCATTATTGAGGGCGTAAAATCCCTGAGCGGTGCCACCCATGCCGTTCTGCCTGACCGTATCGAGACCGGCACCTATATCATCGCCGCAGGTATGACTGGCGGGACGCTGCGCTTACAAAACGCTGATCTGGCGCCGCTACACGCGCTGGCCGGAATTCTGGAAGAGGCAGGCCTGCACATCGAACAGGACGGCAAGGATATCGTCGTCAGCCGCAACGGCCTGCGCCTTAAAGGCGTGGATATCATGACCGAGCCGTATCCCGGATTTCCCACCGACTTGCAAGCGCAATTCATGGCGATGCTGACACTCGCCGATGGCGCGGGACTAGTAACCGAAACTATTTTTGAAAACCGTTTCATGCATGTGCCGGAACTCAACCGCATGGGCGCCGATATCACTGTGCAGGGAAATTCCGCCATTGTGCGCGGGGTGAAAACCCTGAAAGGCGCCGAGGTTATGGCCACCGATCTACGCGCATCCGTTGCGTTGGTGCTGGCGGGGTTGGTTGCTGAAGGCGAGACAACCGTCAACCGCATCTACCATCTGGAGCGCGGTTATGAAAATATAGTTGACAAGCTTAGTGCTTGCGGTGCACAAATATGTAAAGCGTAAGAGGCGCTTGCATAAAAACACCAGACAACAGGGAGAGCGCTCTTGGCTCTAAGAATTCAATTCGGCGAAAAAAGCCTGCCACTCGAAGTTAGAAATCATATCAACGAATATGCACCGGATTTGCCGCGCGCCTATATTATAGGCTTGAAAGCCATCAGTGACCTCGCTTTCCGCGATGCCCCCGAAGACAATATTATGCGCCTTGATGATGCGTTCAATTTATACGATCTGGCTACATATTACGCGCCCGAATATTATGCGCACACCAATTCCGACATCCCCGACAATGTTCTCACCGTTCTAGCCGGCGAGGTGGAGCTTGAGTATGACGAGGATATTGACGCCGTTTTGCCGGATAAGGTTTTGGCCTTGCTGAACGAAGTGCGTAAAATTCGCGCTGCCCCCCATGCTCTTGAGGATCCCGATACGTCACTGGACGCCACCTTTGTTACGCTGATTAAGTATTGCGATGAAATTCTGACCCACCAAAAATCCCTGCTTTGCGGTGATTCCCGCTTTGATGAGGAAGGATATGAGGTGGTATATCAGGCAAAATATGACGCTTTCCGCGATCACATTCTTGATCCTGAAAATACCGAGCTGGAAAATGCCATCTACCAGAAAATTCAGGCGATCAATTTCATGCGCCATAATGAAGACACACCGCATTTCTGGTATTTGCCGGTTATTCGCGCTGATGATTTCAGCGGCCTTGATGACAGTGAATTGCTCCGCCGTTGCGATCTGCCGCCCCACAGCACTTTCGAGAACGCCTTTTCCCTGGCGCATAAAAAATTCTATTACGAATGCAATTCCGATCCTGATGTCGCATTCGCGCAAATGGCCGAATTCCAGATTACCCCGCTGCTGCGCTATCTGCAAATGAGCGATTGTAATGATGTCGTCATGGCATCTTTCCTGCTCCTTGAGCATGAACTCTACGAGCCGGAATTTATGGAAGCCGTTCTCAACGATATGGGCGAAGAGGGTGAGCGCCTTGCCTATCTGCATGCCGCGCGTGATGACGAGAAAATGTGGGAAAGCCTTCCGGCCGCCGATCAGCACGCGATTATGGATTTCGCCACGCTGAAAGAATCCCTGCAACTGGCCTATGAGCTTCAGTACAGGGAAATGCTCAGCCCCGAGAGCGAGGAATATATCGACTTTACCGAAAGCCTTGAGAATAGCGCGGCGGAGATGCGCGCTTCCATAGCGCCGGACAGTATCCATGCGGAAAAGATAAGAGATTTTTTCCTCGCGCAACTAGACGCCGCAACCCCGCCAGAGGCGCCAATACCGGAAAAAGTCACCTCCGGCTCGTGGTATCCCACCTTGGTGCCGCCCGTCAATTCGAATGAGCCCTTAGAGCCTTAGGACTGTCCGCGCGGTAATTATTTTCCATTTATAGACTTGCTGCGTTTGCGAAAACCGCGTACAAAATCCCTATGAGCGCACAGCTAAAAAAAGACCCCGACTTAACAATACTGGCCGTACCGAAAGGGCGCATCCTTGATGAGCTAACCCCCATGCTGGCCACTTGCGGCATCGTGCCAGAGGATGATTTCTTCAGTGATAAAAGCCGCAAGCTGCAATTCAAGACCAATCGCCAAGACCTTGAAATTATACGTGTTCGCGCGTTCGATGTTGCTACGTTTGTGGCCTATGGCGCCGCCGATATTGGCGTGGTCGGCAATGACGCGATGGAAGAATTCGGCTATTCCGAGCTGTATTCCCCGATAGACCTCAAAATCGGCGGCTGCCGCCTCTCCATCGCCTGCCACACTGATGATCTGGAAGCCATCAAAAACGAGCGCGCCAGCCATATTCGCATCGTGACAAAATACCCCAATATAACAAAGCGTTATCATGAGAAGCTGGGCATTCAGGCTGAATGTATCAAGCTCAACGGCGCAATGGAAATTGCCCCCTGCCTAGGTCTTGCGCGCCGCATTGTCGATCTGGTCTCCACCGGCTCGACCCTGAAGGCCAACAATCTAACCGAAATAGAAACGATACTGGACGTATCATCTCGCTTGGTTGTGAACCGCTCCGCGCAAAAAACCCGCCCCCAAGCGATCAATGAATGGATCACCGCTTTCCGCAAGGCTGTGGAATAGGGGCATGGCAAAATGAGCGCGCAACTCTCCGCCCCCGAAGAATTAAGCTCGATCCGCGCCGTGCATTTGCCTGCCAGCGCCGACACCAATACCGGCTCGGCCATCGAACAAGACCGCCTTGCCGCTGTTCACGATCTGCAAACAGACAGCTATTTCAAACCATTGCGCAAGGAACAAGGGCCCTACACACTCACCTTATCCATTCAAGATAATCGCCTCGTCATCGAGATGGAAAATGCTAAGGGCGAGCCGATCCCGATGCTGGTCCTCTCGCTCAAACCCTATAAGCGCCTGATACAGGATTACTTCATGATACTGCGTAGCTATACCGAGGCCATGAGCGAGGGCAAACCCTCCCGCCTCGAGGCCATCGACATGGGTCGCCGCGGCCTGCATAACGAGGGGGCAGATTTATTGATCGAGCGATTGGGCGATAAAATCGAGATGGATCACCCCACCGCGCGCCGCCTCTTCACCCTGATTTGCGTCCTGCACGAGAGCAAAGCCATGATGTGGCGTGGATAAGGCGCGCCACGCCGTGACCTGCCCCCTTGCATTCTGGGAATAAGAGCGTATAAATATTGCACAAGTTTTAAACACGAAATTAAGTACAGGATAGCAATGCCAAAAGAAGACCTCATTGAATTCAAAGGCGTGGTAACGGAAATTTTGCCAAACGCCATGTTCCGCGTAAAGCTGGAAAACGACCACGAAATTCTGGCGCACACCGCCGGAAAAATGCGCAAAAACCGCATCCGCGTCCTTCAGGGCGACACGGTTGTTGTGGAAATGACCCCTTACGACCTCTCCAAAGGCCGCATCATCTTCCGTGAGAAATAAGCTCATCCTCGCATCGAGCTCCCCGCGCCGCGTGGAGCTTTTAAAGCAAATCGGCATCACCCCCGATGATATTCGCCCCGCCGATATAGACGAATCGCCCTTAAAGGGTGAGCACCCCAAAGACCTTGCCTTGCGCCTTGCCATCGAAAAGGCCAAGGCCATCGCCGCCACACATAAAGGCGCCTATATCCTTGCTGCCGATACCACCGTAGCCTGCGGACGGCGCTTGCTGGATAAGGCCGAGGACGAAGCATACGCCCGCAAATGCCTCTCCATGCTCTCTGGTCGCCGCCACCATGTTTATGGCGGCATTGCCTTGATTGCGCCCGATGGCATACTCCGCACCCGCCTGATCGACACTGCCGTCAAAATGAAACGTCTCAGCGCCGCCGAGGTGGAGGCCTATATCGAAAGCAAGGAATGGGACGGAAAAGCCGGCGGCTACGCCATTCAGGGTTTGGCCGCCGCCCATATCCAATTCATCAGTGGCTCGCATTCCAACGTTGTCGGCCTCTCGCTTTATGATACTACGCGTTTGCTAGAGGGGGCGGGGTATAAAAACCCCTCGACAAATTAGGAATTTTTTCATATATTGTTGTATATGGAACAAGCGCAACGAAGCTCCCGTTATCGTCATTCCCCAAATTCATATATGAATTCTAGGGGAATCCTCTCTTTTTTTTAAGGCGTGCAGGCGTGCAGGCACGCTACGCGGCGCTTTAAATGACAAGCGAACCGGTGAACAAAAAGCGGGGCGAGTGGGGCCGGTTTTTAACACCGCGTAGGTCGCTTGCGACCCTGAGCGATACCAAAAGAGCCCCCCACCCCCATAAAACGAGCGAACGAACTGAACAACATAAAAACCCATGCAAAAACAAAGCCTTACGCACTATAATTTCCCCTCTGTTAAGCGATTAACGATCATGCTACACTTTTGAAAAAACAGGCTTATCTCACTCCTATGGCATTAGACATCCTCATCGAAGAACTGGAAGGCAGCATTTGGGTTGCCACGCTGGACAAGGGCCGCCTTGACGGGCTGGAGGTTGATCCGGTGGACGAGGAAGTCCGCTGGGGCTCGATCTACTGGGCGAAGGTCAAAACAATCGACAAGGCTATGGACACCGTTTACCTCCAGCTTGATGTTGATAATACAGGCATTCTCTATAATCAAGACGTGCGCGTCCAGAATGCCGACGGCAGTTTCAAAAAAGGCGGCGATGAGCCAATCGGCAAGCGCTTCCAGCCGGGCGATATGATCCCTGTGCAGGCCAAGAGCGCGTACTTACCCAAAAGCGATGGCGATTACGAGAATAAAATTCCGCAGATGAGCATGGATATCACTTTGCCCGGGCGGCATTTGATATTTTCTGCCACGATGCATGACAACCGCATTTCCTCGCGCATCCGCGATAAAACCGAGCGCAAGAAAATCAAGGACATGATGGACGGTCTTAGCGATATTCAAGGCTTTATCCTGCGCGCATCCGCCGCCAATACCCAGACCGATATTCTGGTGCGTGAAGGCAAAATCCTCAAAGAAGCATGGGAGCAGCTCAGCGCCTACTTCGAGGGCAATGAACCCGGGCTTATCATGATTGGTCCTGATGCCATCCAGCGCACGCTGAGCGATCAAGCCTCCAAACAGATCGACCGCATCGAGGTTGTGATCATGGAGCATTTCACGGAGGCAGAGGATTGGTGCACAATCTTCGCGCCCGATCTGGTGACCAAAATTACGCCTGTCGAACTTAAAAACGGCTCAGTCGATTTCGCCCTGTTCGATCACCGCGATATTCTGGGGCAGATCGAGGATTTGTTTCAATCCTATATCGTGCTTTCCGGCGGCGGCAGTATTATCATTCAGGAAACATCCGCGCTCACCGCCATCGATGTGAATCGCGGGGCGCATAAAGGCTCGAACCTCTCAATTAACATTGCCGCGGCCGAGGAAGTCGCGCGCCAGATTCGCCTGCGTAATTGCGGTGGAATTATTGTGGTGGATTTCCTGAAAAACCAGAACAAAAAGGATGAAGGTCAGCTCATCGCCGCGATGGAGCGCGCGATCCAGAAAGACTCCTGCACCGTCCAGCTCCACGGCCTGACCAAGCTCGGGCTGATGGAGATCACGCGCAAACGCCGCACGCCTCCTCTGGATGAGCGCACGGATGGAAATATTTTTGTATAAACGGTGCACGGAGGGCTGGACATTGCCGCGAAGTTATTTTATACACCTTATGATTAAATCGATACCACACAGCGCCCGGGTAGCTCAGTGGTAGAGCAGGGGATTGAAAATCCCCGTGTCGGAAGTTCAATTCTCCCCCCGGGCACCATTTTCATAACGTCTCACAGCTTTTTTTCAAAAATATTTCTGGAACCGTTTTTGATGCCGGATGTTTATTCCGTATCACCAATGATAATTCGGAGAAAAGAAAATGCCTATACAAGGTACCATTACGCTTAATCACCTTTATACATCTCAAAGTAAATCACAAGCGATGCCGACCATGGATGAGGAAGGCGATGTTTTGCCCGAATGCTATGCCGAACAAGATGAAATCGAAGCCACGCGCCACTAACAAAACGCCCTGCCCTCGGCACTGACCAAACTTGCATTATTTATGTATTTCTTTATGGTAAGCCCAAATAACACAGAATTTTTCAGAGAGATTGCAAAATGCGCAATAGCATTCCGGCGCAAGCCATAAAACAAATCCAGCTCGAGCTTCGCAAGAACGGGCTTTATGACGGCAATATTGATGGCGAGCGCACCGTTGCCAACGGGCGTTCCAAAACAGATATCGGCATTGAAAAAGCGCTTTCGACGCGTCAGAGCGAACTGGTTTTAAAGCCGAACGAGCAAAGTTATCTGAATTGGACCGATAAGCGCCGTGCAACAGGGTATTTACAGCTTCTTCTTGGCGATGCGAAATTTGATCCCGGTCCGGCTGACGGTTTCTGGGGCCCGACAACAGACGCGGCCTATGATTTGATGTCCGGCAATATGGATCGCAATTGGCGCGCCGATCAGGATTCCAAACTGATTAAACCACCCGCAAGCCGTCTGATACAGCCTGTACGCAACAATTGGCCCGGCCAGAATACGTCATCATTGACCAGTTTTTATGGCCCGGCATGTTCGGTACCGCTTGTGCGGGTTGAAGTGCCGTGGACGATGAAACTGGCATGGGATAAAAACACGCGGGTCAGCAGCGTATCCATTCATGAAAAAAACGCAGAGAGTCTGACACGTATTTTTGGACAAGTCAGCAACACGTATAGCACGCGCGAAATTAATGAATTCGGATTAAATCTGTTTGGAGGCAGTTACAATTGCCGCAAAATTCGCGGTGGTGATCGCATGTCCACACACTCATGGGGTATAGCGCTTGATTTCGACCCTGAGCGCAACCAATTGCGCTGGGGCGCGAATAAAGCCTTCCTTGCCCGTCCGGAACTGGAGCCGTTTTGGGAGATATGGGAACGTGAGGGGTGGTCTTCCCTTGGACGCGAGAAGAATTATGACTGGATGCATGTGCAGGCCGCCGATATCTAACCGGTATGCCGCTTCTTATAATTCAGGCATAATAAGCTCCGGCGTAGCATCCGGCGCTGGCGGGTCGGTTTCATTCAGAGAAGCCTCGTAAACGCCATCGAGCTTTGAGGGCTTAATATTCCATGTAAAGTTCTGCCAAATCCTGATTCACCTAATGAAAAAAAAATATTAAAAATATTAAGTCCTAAATTCTATGCTTAAAAACGGCAGAAGGACTAACATCCTAAAGTGTAAAATCACCTTCATAGGCGGAAGAATTACGCAAAATTTTTGCCGCATCTTCTTTGGTGAACATATCTTGCGCCGCGATCAACAGGCTGATGTCATCACAGATGGTTAGAACATTATCATTACTGATTGAAATTTCGCTATAGGCTGTATTTGTAAACATAGACTACCCCTTTAATTAAGTTACTCGTATTATCCCTACCCCTTACCATTCAAGTTTTATGCCAAATCAGTAAACCCATATAAAACAGTGGCTTATAGTAAAATTATACTACCACCACAACAGCTTTACGGAAATATTTGCGCAGCAGAACTTACCGCGATAGCCAATACAGGGAAAATATTACCGCCCTGCCCTCTATACTTTTCACATGGAGTTGCTATCTTTTTCATACGCATAGAATATTTCAGGAGAATTGAAATGACCGGCACGTTAAAAGGTAAAACCGCTGTAATCACAGGATCAACCAGCGGCATCGGTTTGGGATTGGCGCATGGTTTGGCAGATGCCGGTGTCAATCTGGTGATTAACGGGTTCGGCGATAAAGA
>CAXBAL010000082.1:0-8546 GCA_963973475.1 uncultured Micavibrio sp. | reverse complement strand
CATTGTCGCGCGGGCAGATATTGCATTCTCCGACATTGATTTGGTTGTTACTACCCGTGGACCCGGCACTTTTACTGGCTTGCGTGTTGGCTTATCGGCAGCGCGCAGTTTTGCGCTCGCGCTGGATGTGCCTTTAATGGCTATTAGCACTTTAGAGGCTTTGGCACGCGGCTATGTTGATAAAGGCGGACAGGACTTTAGCGGCGCTGTGGCGGTCATCATTGAAAGTAAGCGCAGTGATTATTATTTCCAACTTTTTAATGCTGAAGGGGGTGCGCTTTGTCAGCCTGCAGCTTTAAGCGCTCAAGAAGTATTAGACGCCATAAAAGGATATAGCGGTATCATTATTGGTGATGCGCAAGTGCGTTTCCAAGAGGAAGTTTCTAAAACCTCTTTTTCCAGTTTCCGTTTTATAAAGGAAGAGGGCGACAAGCCCGATCCTTTAATTTTAGCGCGGCTTGGCAGTTTTGCTCATGGAAATGAGGATTATGGAGATACCAGCCCGCTTTATCTGCGCGGCGCAGATGTAAGCCAGCCAAAAGCCAGTCCGCGTAAACTGGAGCAATAGTACCAATCTGCTTTGCAGTATTGGAAACTTTATTGTTTGTAAATATTTGTCGTCTAGAATAAAACTTGCGCTGAATATTTATATTATATAGATATTTGTTGCGTGTGGGCTTTTATTCAAATCATTACTTTGCGGTGTTATCACCGCGCTGCGTTTACGGAGATCTTAAAATGACAGATAATAACAATCATGACGAATTATTGGTTCTTACCTCGGAAATTGTTTCGTCTTATGTTGCTAATAATACACTGGGCGCCCACGAAATTACGCCTGTGATCGAACAGGTTTATAAATCCCTATCCGGTTTGGGCAGCGCGCCTTCATTGACTGCAGATCGCCCACAACCCGCCGTACCGATTAAAAAATCTGTGCAGCCTGACCATATTATATGTTTAGAGGATGGCAAGAAGCTGAAAATGTTAAAGCGCCATCTTAAGACGGCCTACAACATGACACCCGAAGATTACCGTGAGCGTTGGGGGCTGCCAGCCGATTACCCAATGGTAGCACCCAATTATGCGGAAAAGCGCAGCCGTCTGGCCAAGGATATTGGTTTGGGAACCAAGGGACGTTAAAATAATCTGTAGAAAATGGCGCTAATACTTGCGCAAATTGCTATTTTTATGTAATTTAATTGCAAAATAATAATTTGAATAGGGTATATGCGAAATTCTATAGCAGCGGTAACAGCCGCCTTGGCTTTACATTCAATTTTTTCAATTCATAGTGCAGCAGCGCTTGAGGGTAATAGCCCGGCAGGTGACGTCACAAATGAATATAGTTTTCCAGCGTGCACTGATATTTCCGGCGAACAGGCCAAGTATGTAAGCCGTGATGATATAGATATTACGCCGGGGGTCGCCTATGCCGGGGCAAGATATCTAAATGCAGAAACTCAAAGTGGTCCCTTAATTATATATAATCAAAATTTTTATGATAATTTAAGCCCGGTTCAACGAGATTTCACCTTCGCCCATGAATGTGCGCATTTGAATACGGGGGATGCAGTGCAGGCTTATCGTCATTACCTGGCAGACAGCCGTTTTGGTCGTGATGATATGCAGGATATGGAAGATCGTGCCGATTGCATAGCTGCGATACGTATGCGTGATGAGTTCGGTTATAATGCTGAGGACATGATCGGTATTTACGATTTAATAATGGATACAACTTCAGCCAAAGATGAGCAGTCACGCTGGGCAAATGTGGTTGCGTGTTATGAAGAAAATATCCCTGTCACAGTGTTGGCGGCTGAATAAATATTACTTAAAAATTATCCACTGAGTTCTTCACCGCGAGTTTTGGCGGCATTTAGGGCTTCTTTGTAGATTTCTTCCAAACGGCCATCCATGAGGACTTCAAGTGCGGCCTGTGTTGTTCCGCCTGGGGACGTCACATTTTTACGCAATTGTGATGCAGCGGTTCCGGCATCTTCCTCGGCTAGGGCTGCACTGCCGATCACAGTTTGGCGCGCTAACTTTTCTGCGAGGTCTCTGGATAAGCCTATTTCTTCGCCAGTTTTGGCAAGTGTTTCAATGAGATAGAAGATATAGGCGGGGCCGCTGCCTGATAGGGCTGTTACGGCATTTAACAGGTTTTCATCTTCCAGCCAGTCGACGAGGCCGCCAGCTTTAAGCAAGGTCTCGGCGTTTTGCTTTTGGGTCGCGCTTACCGATGCGTTGGGGCAGGCCACTGTGATACCTTTGCCGATGGCGGCGGGGGTGTTGGGCATGGTGCGTATGATCGGGTGAACGCTGCCGAAATAGCCTTCGAAATAGGCAATGGATTTTCCGGCTGCAATGGAGAGTATTAAGGTGTCTTTATGCAGCTGGTCTTTAAGCCCTGTGCATATTTTGTCCATAATTTGCGGTTTTGTGGCCAGCATCAGGACGTCATATTTTCCGGTTAGCCTGGATGGCTCGGTTACGTGGGTGATAATCTCTTTGTTGCTGAATACATCAGGCAATTCGGCTGGATCGAGAATGGTGACATCGGAGACGGTGTCGCGCTTCAGCCAGCCAGTTAGCAATGCGCCACCCATCTTGCCGCAGCCTACAAGAGCTACAGAGAGTTTCGAGGGGTGCGGGGCGGTGGAGAGCATGATCATTAGTGAGGCAGCCTTTACGATTCGCCGATGGTTTCCATCAAAGCCAATGACAGATTTTGATCATTGATTTGGCGAGAATCGTTAGCATGCGAGAGAATATAAAGGCCGCATAGTGTTTTTCACATTGTGCTAATGCTATCTCCACAAGATCTTCTAGGTCGGCGGCGCTGGTGCGCTGCATGCCGCGATATAAACAGGTGTGGCGGAACGCCGGTATCTTGGTGTCTGAGGGCACTTCGAAGTGACCCATCCAGAGTTTTTCGTTAATGTTCATGAGAGCGCTGCCGGCCTTATCCAACTGTCCTTCATTGATGGCAAAATCGTATTGCGCGCAGAATTGCAGGGCGCTCATTTCTTCCTGCCATATGAAAAAAAGATTATAGCCACAGCATTTTCCGGTGATTTGCACCATGAGTTCTTCATCGTTAATGCGGCTAAATACCCAGTTATTGGCATGCATCACATCTTCAACGCGGTCCAGCGGATTGTCCATACCTTCTAGGTAATCAAATTGAATATCGCTCATAGCCTTAAGGTGCCTTTTTGCCGGAGGTAAGTGTATTTTCAAGCTTTTCAATGCGGGCGCGCAGTTCTTCTTGCTCAAGGCGCGCTAGCTTTAACATGTCTTCAACGCGCTCGAAATCCTCGCGCGGTACGAGATCCATACGCATGGCCATTTCATCAACCCGAAGGCGAATTTCTTCTTTCATTTGACCGCGTATGTTTCCGATAGTGCCAATAGCGCCGCCCGCCATTCTGGCCATATCGTCCAGTATTTTTTCTTTTTTGCTCATCGCTTTTATCCTTGAAGAGCCTTGTTTAGCATGTGCTTTTGGCCTTTGGCAAGGTTTAGCGAGTCTTTTTAAGGCTTAAGCTGTGCATGAAATGAAAAGCTTGGGGCGGGGCATAAAACTCTGATATAATAAGAAAAAGGGGATAATAACAGATGGCAGGTATTAGATGATCGTAGTTACAGGCGGCGCGGGTTTTATAGGTTCCAATCTTGTTGCGGCACTCGAGGAAAATGGTATTAGCGATATTGTGGTTTGCGATGTTTTAGGAAATGAAGACAAATGGCGCAATATTGGTAACCGGGAAATTCGCGATTTTGTAGCGCCCCCCAATCTCTTTATCTATCTTGAGCAGCACGCAGCCGAAATTGATATGGTGTTTCATTTGGGCGCTATATCCAGCACCACCGAACAAGATGCGGATATGATTATCAATAACAACTTCATGCTCTCGAGGGAACTGTGGCGTTGGTGCGCGCAGAATGATGTACGGTTTTTATATGCTTCGTCTTATTCTGTCTACGGAAACGGGGATACAGAGATTGGTTTTCGTGATGAGGCAGATCCGGAATCTCTAGCGAAACTAAGGCCTTTAAATGCTTATGGGTGGTCGAAAAATGTATTTGATCGCCGCGTGGCACGGATTGTTCACTCCAAAAGTAAATCCGATCCTATTCCGCCGCAATGGGTAGGCCTTCGTATGTTTAATACTTATGGCCCCAATGAATACCACAAGGGCGAGCACATGAGCGTGGTGTCAAAATTATATCCGCAAGTAGCCGCAGGTGCTGCAGCCAGATTGTTTAAATCCTATCATCCAACATACGAGGATGGGGGACAAATCCGGGACTTTATTTGGGTTCAGGATTGTGTTGATGTCATGCTTTGGTTTTATAAGAATAAAGACAAAAGCGGGCTTTATAATCTTGGCACAGGTAAGGGGCGCAGCTTTAACGACATGGCAAAGGCCGTATTTAAGGCGTGTAATAAGCCGCCGAAAATTTCCTATGTGGATATGCCCAACTCCCTTAAGCAGAAATATCAATATTATACCGAAGCCGATGTCAGTAAGCTGCGTGAGGCCGGATACACCAAAGAGTTCACCTCTTTGGAGGACGGCATACGCCAATATGTCGAGAATTACCTTAGTAAGGAAGATCATTACCGCTAATTTGGGGCTTGCCAGCCAATAGTTCAGCCGCCATAGTAGCGGCCATGGATTTTCCGAATATTGACCCAGTAGCATTTTATATCGGGCCGTTGCCAATTCGTTGGTACGCGCTGGCTTATATCGCCGGATTTTTGGCGGGTTGGAAATATTGCCTTTATCTGGCCGGACTGGATAAAGACAGACGTCCCAATAAAACCGATATTGATGATTTCCTACCGTGGGCAATATTGGGTGTGATATTGGGCGGGCGTCTTGGTTATGTCCTATTTTATCAATTCGAATTATATGCCGCCAATCCGTGGGAAATTGCGCAAATATGGCATGGCGGCATGTCGTTTCATGGGGGCATCAGCGGAGTTATTATTGCCACAGCGATTTACAGTTGGCGCCGTGGTTTCGGATTTTTAAATCTGACTGACATGTTGGCTTGCGTAACGCCGATAGGCATTTTCTTTGGCCGAATTGCCAATTTCGTGAATGGTGAACTGTTCGGCCGACCTTCCAATGTCCCGTGGGCTGTTGACTTTCCGAGAGGCGGCGGAGTAACCCGCCATCCCAGCCAGCTATATGAGGCGGCCTTGGAAGGGCTATTGTTATTTATTATTCTTCTCATTCTATCGCGCCAAGCATGGGTGAGAGAGCGTATCGGAATTTTATCCGGTGTATTCCTAGCCGGATATGGGTGCGCACGTTTTGTGGTCGAGTTCTTCCGCGAACCTGATGTTCAGATAGGTCTGATAGGCGATATGCTTTCTATGGGACAAATTTTGTGTATTCCTATGGTACTTGGCGGGCTCGGTCTTATTATATATGGCCTTACATTGGGCGCGCTTAAAGAGGCTGATAACAGCGCTGCGGCGAAGTAATGGTCGATCATTTTGCGGAGCTTCAGTCTTTTTTACGTTCCAAAATAACCGAAGACGGTCCGATGGGCGTTGATGCTTTTATGGGCTATGTGCTGGGCGCCCCTGATATTGGATATTATATGAACCGGGATCCGCTGGGGCTTAGTGGAGATTTCACCACAGCGCCGGAAATTTCGCAAATGTTCGGGGAAATGGTTGGTGCGTGGCTTGCCGATATTTGGGCGCAGCATGGAAGTCCTTCTGATTTTATCTTGTTGGAGCTTGGGCCGGGGCGCGGAACTTTGATGGCCGATATAGTGCGGATATGCGCGAAAGTGCCCGGCTTTATGGACGCGGCGCAAATTCACCTGATCGAGATTAGTCCTGTGCTGAAGGCGAGGCAACGTGAGACATTGAGCGGACTGGATGTGTATTGGCATGATGATCTATCAGGCCTGCCAAACGATAAACCAATCTTTTTTATCGCCAATGAGTTTTTCGATGCGCTGCCGTTTAAGCAGTTTATATATAAGGGCGGCAAATGGGCCGAGCGCTTGATCGATTATCGTGATGATGTATTTGCTTTTATCGAGCAAATGGTGATGTTTGATCCAGTGGAAGATATTAACCTGCCTTTACCGGAAGAGGGCAAGATATTCGAGTTATCCCGCGCACGCCAAAACTTTATGGCTGATTTGGTTAAAAAACTGAAAGCCCAGTGCGGGGCGGGGCTGATTATTGATTACGGTCATTTAAAGCCGGGCTATGGAGGTACATTTCAGGCTCTGCGTTCTCATGAATACACAGACCCTCTTAAAGATGTGGGGCACAGTGATGTAACAAGCCATGTTGATTTTTCTGCCTTGAGTACCGTCGCGTTGGCACAAGGCGTAGACGTATTGGGTCTGACGCGCCAAGGAGATTTCCTGATGGCACTTGGCATACAGCTCCGTGCCCACCAGCTTTTGCAAAAAGCATCGGGGCAAAGCGCAAATGATATACAAAAAGCATTGCATCGTCTGGTGCATTCGAATGAAATGGGTTCATTGTTTAAAGTGATGGGATTGAATTATGGCGCAAGCGTTAAACCAGCAGGATTCTAATAGAGCCGTATATTTTGATAGTGCGCGTTTTATTGACAACGAACGGGCGGAAGCACCTGTGTATCACGGGTTTTTTGGACGTCAGGGCGGCACAAGCAAGGGGGTTTATGACAGTTTGAATTGTGGCCGCGGTTCGGATGATAATCCAGCGAATGTCAGTTTAAATTTGCAGATGATCGGTAATACTATCGGACTGCCTCATGATCGCATCATGACGCAGCACCAAATTCACAGTAATGTTTGCGCTTATGTTGATGCGCCTTGGGACGATAATAAGGCCCGTCCGGAGGGTGATGCACTTGTTACCGATAAGGCCGGATTGGCAATAGGGGTTCTCACGGCGGATTGCGCGCCTGTATTGTTTTTAGGTACAAAGGAAGACGGATCACCTGTTATAGGCGCGGCGCATGCGGGCTGGAAAGGCGCCGTAGGCGGCGTTCTGGATAACACTGTCAAAATGATGTTAGGGCGCGGCGCTGTACTATCGAGCTTGCGTGCCTGTGTGGGTCCCTGCATCGCTCAAGGGTCATATGAGGTCAGTGAGGCTTTTGTTGATCCGTTCATGAATGATGATCATGACAATGAGCGGTTCTTTATGGCCGGTACGCGCGAAGGGCATTTGATGTTTGATCTGGCCGGTTATTGCGCGGCCCGTTTGGCACGCAATGGCCTTAAAACTGTGTTTATTAAAGACCTTGATACTTATTTTAATGAAGAAGATTTCTTCAGTTATCGCCGTGCCACACACCGTGATGAGAAGGATTATGGCCGCCAGATGTCACTTATATACATAAAAGGCGCGATATAGTAATTGACCAGAGCCAACCAGATTCTTATAGTGCCAAAAAACAAGCAATAAGCGGGTAGTAAAAATATGAAATTGATCGCGGGTAATTCCAATCCAATGCTGGCACAGGCCATCTCCGATTATCTTGATGTGCCGTTGACGCAGGCCGAAGTTAAGCGCTTCGCCGATAATGAGGTCTTTGTAGAAATCATGGAGAATATCCGCGGTGAAGATTGTTTCTTTATCCAGTCCACATCATATCCGGCGAATGATCATTTGATGGAACTGCTGATCGCAATTGATGCGCTGAAGCGCGGTTCGGCGCGCCGGATCACAGCGGTTCTGCCTTATTTCGGATACGCGCGCCAAGATCGTAAGACAGGTGGGCGTACCCCGATATCGGCCAAGCTAGTGGCCAATATGATCACCGCCGCAGGAGCCGACCGTGTTTTGACTATGGATCTGCACGCCGGGCAGATACAAGGCTTTTTTGATATCCCACTGGATAATCTGACCGTTGCCCCTGTTTTCATTCCCCATATTCTTGAGAAATTTGACGGCGAGCAGGTTTGTCTGGTTTCCCCCGATGTAGGCGGTGTTGTCCGTGCGCGCGGCCTTGCCAAGCGTTGTAATGGTGATCTGGCCATTATCGACAAGCGCCGTGAAAAAGCGGGCGAGTCTGAAGTTATGCATGTGATCGGTGATGTAAAAGATAAAATCTGTATTCTTGTCGATGATATTGTGGATTCAGGGGGCACGCTTTGCAATGCAGCTGCCGCGTTGAAAGGCAAAGGGGCAAAGCAGGTTTATGCTTACGTTGCGCACGGTGTTTTGTCCGGCAATGCCGTTGAGAAAATTGAGAATTCGCCGATGGAAAAGCTGGTAATTACTGATAGTATTGCGGCGACCGATGCGGTGAAGAATTCGAAAAGTGTCGAGCAATTGCCAATTGCCAGCCTGATTGGCGAGGCATCGCTGCGGATAAGTGAAGAGCGCTCTATTTCGGCTTTGTTCCGCTAAAAGACTGCTTTCTTTGCAATTTTTGCCGCTTTTCGTCAAAATCCCTTGCATTTACTATACGTTTTCGTTTATCTAAGCTCTACTTGAAACCAGTGTGGCACCCCTGGAGGCTGCACTATAAATTAAAAGGAAAACTCAAATGTCTAAAAACTAC